>NZ_JBHIRU010000149.1:0-525 GCF_042197425.1 Bartonella sp. AA126HLJHH | reverse complement strand
ACGTGATATACGTCCGTTTGGTTCTCTTACCTGCCCTGCTATTTTAGGGCGTCCCCTTTTTTTATTTTTTTTCACTTATGTCCTCAGATGTCTGTTTAATATCTTGCCAAATTCTCTCTGATCTTGACCATGAAATTCGATTTAAAAAGAACAATAAAACCACTAAAATGCATATTACAGCAGCAACACCTAACTTAAGTTTTAAGTGACTTTGATCCCAAGAAAGTTTTAAGAGCAGAATGAAAAGTGTACTCAATAAAGCACCCATCACTATACTGTAATAACTCATTGATGTAGATGACATACAATCTCTTAACAGCTCTATATCATTCTCTGTAAGCATATAAACGGGTTCAGATTCTTCTGTACTAACCCTAGACTTCTTTTTACTATCCATTAAAGCACCTTCTGTTTAAAAAGGAACGCTATCATTCATAACGGTATGAGATGTATCAAGAGGTCTGTAAATGCTTCTGTCATAAGCAGATGACTGATCTTGATTATCATCATTTTTGCCATCTAAAA
>NZ_JBHIRU010000148.1:0-533 GCF_042197425.1 Bartonella sp. AA126HLJHH | reverse complement strand
AAAATGATCAGCGCTTTTCACTAGTTTACTAACCTGCAATGTTTTTCACTGTTCCCCCAAGACCATTTAAATTCCTTCAAGCTTTTGCTTTTCAACCAACGTGAGTGGTCTTGAATTCTCTCTCATTGCCTTTTCTTTCAGCCTTTTTTCACGGGTGCTCAAAACAGTCTTGCGTACACTTTCGGCTTTTGAAAGAAGGGTGTTTTCTACTGTCTGGCAATAAGTTAAAAGCTCTCCACAAGTTGGCATAAATGTTTTTGATATCCCAATTGCTTAACCCGTTACGATATTTTCGACGCCCTTTTTCATAGCATATGACGAAATGCGGTCCAGCATCATGCCATAGGATAAAACGACGGCTTTGACGTCTGTATTCGCAGGGACTCTCATGCTTGAGAGTAGGAAAGAAGCTTGCCCAATTTGCTTAACTGAAGCTTTCACAGAGAGCAACGCTTGTAGACGATTGCAAGCATCTAAGGTTTGCTCTTCCTCCTGTTTCGTCAATGTATTCCCAGCTTTCAGCGTCAATGGAT
>NZ_JBHIRU010000147.1:0-537 GCF_042197425.1 Bartonella sp. AA126HLJHH | reverse complement strand
AGCTTTAAAAGCACATAAATATAAAAGAAGCAATTAATAAGCATAAGATATTATCAATACACAACGTATTTAAAAAAATACAAAAAAGATAAAATATTGTTTGACAATAAATACGTATTTTGTTATATAAATAATCAAGTGATAGAAACACTTAGTGATTAGCGGATAGGTTACGAAACAGCCTCTCCCATGCCTTTAAAATACTGACTTTCTTTTATGCTTTTGTTAGTATATGAGAATTTTGTCGGGTGTGGTTATGCCATACAATACCCTTTCAAGGGGAAAGCATACAGCGGACTAATCACCGTGTTTCTAGCGCCCGACGCCCATTAGGGGGTCAATAGAAACCTTTTATGATTAGAAAGAATTTAAAATGACAAATTCAAACACCCCCCCCGTTATCTCTTCTATTTCAAATGAAACTGTGCTTGTTAATAAACAAAATCCTGCAAAAAAATACGAATTTATTGATGATTGTGAATATATCGATGGTCATTTCTTAACTCGAATTAGAGCCTTAAGAGATTTTGATGATGT
>NZ_JBHIRU010000146.1:0-542 GCF_042197425.1 Bartonella sp. AA126HLJHH | reverse complement strand
TGGAGCGACACTGCACATGCCTTTGTAGCGACGCATGGGGACAGTAAAGAGAACAGCAAGATAACGTCTCTTAAAAATGGCGACATTAGTAGAACGTCAACGGATGCTGTAGCGGGTAACCAGCTATATGCTCTAGGTGATAAAGTTGCACAATCTTTGGGTGGAGGAGCTAAGTATGAGGATGGTAAATGGAGTAAACCTAAGTTCACGATTAAAACAGTAAAATCTGATGGAACTGAGAGTGAGGAGAGCTATACAGATGTGGCTTCAGCGTTTGCCGGTGTAGGAACTTCTTTCACGGATTTACATAAAGAGATTACCAATGAAATTACCACTGCTCAAGCTGACGCTTTGTTGTGGGATAAGTCTAAAGGTGCGTTTGTAGCGACGCATGGTGAAGAGAATGCAAGCAGCAAGATAACATCGCTTTCCAATGGATCTATAACTAAAGGCTCAAGTGATGCTGTAGCGGGTAACCAGCTGTATGCTCTAGGGAGCGATGTTGCGAAGTCTTTAGGTGGTAAAGCTAAGTATGAGAATGG
>NZ_JBHIRU010000145.1:0-547 GCF_042197425.1 Bartonella sp. AA126HLJHH | reverse complement strand
GGTAAAAAACTTTATCGCATTAAGGCGTTAAGAGATTTTGGTGATGTTAAAGCTGGTCAACTTGGTGGCTATATTGAATCTGAAGAAAATCTTTCCCATGATGGTAATTGCTGGGTTGGTGATCAAGCCATTGTTGTGAGCCCTGGTCGTGTTTACGAAAATGCGCAGGTTTATGGCAATGCGGGTGTTGGTGGTTTTGTATATGGTAATGCTCGCGTCTACGATTCAGCAAAGGTTTTTGCCAATGCCCATGTGTATGATAATGCCCATGTTTTCGATAGTGCAAAAATTGTAAGTAAAGTGCATGTTTATGAAAATGCCAATGCATGTGGCATGGCTATTGTTACTAAGAATATTTGTGGTGACACAATGAATAATGTTTATACAGAACGCCTTTCTCCTTATGGTGAAATTTGCTTTGTTATGTGTCGTCCTCATAGGAAAACAGCTTAAATAACGGCGCGGGCGCGGCGGGGGCGCCTCCTTATAACCATTTCATTTAAAAATTTGTTTGAATATTAGATTAGGGAGCTACCTATGACCACTA
>NZ_JBHIRU010000144.1:0-556 GCF_042197425.1 Bartonella sp. AA126HLJHH | reverse complement strand
ACGAGCAACATCAATATCGTGCTTTTGCAACAACAAACGTTGTGTTCCGGGCTCTGCAACATGGCGAATTAAAATCTGCTTCAGTTTAGGCGCTTGTCCCCAATAGTGAGAGCTTGCACGCAACAAAAGAGCTTCTCCAGAGCGCCAACTTTTTAACTGATAAGGACCAACACAAGCAGCATGACTTTTCAAATACTGATTTCCAAAATCGCCATCTTTTTCGTGTTTCATAATCGTCTTACGATCAAGCAAAGCTGTTGCACGACTCGCAACAATATTATTAAGAATGAGCTCTGCTGGATAAGGTTTATCAAATTTCATCACAACCGTTTTCTCATCGGGAGCTTGCAAAGCATCATCAACATTTTGCTCTGTAATTCCATATTCATTAAAAATTGCCGCATTACCCATCTTCAATTTGACAATCCGCTTCATACCCCAAACAAGATCATTGGCATTGGCTGATCTGCCATCATTAAACTTCAAACCATCACGTAAATGAAAAGTAATCACCGTACTGTGATCATCACCTGAAACATCCCAATGTGTTGCTAAA
>NZ_JBHIRU010000143.1:0-558 GCF_042197425.1 Bartonella sp. AA126HLJHH | reverse complement strand
GTGGTTAAGGCTGCTGAGAATGCTGGGAATAAAATTGGCAATGATGGTTTGATCTCCTATTTGGAAAAGCAGGCTATAGAATGTCCAGCGGCTTATTTAGCGTTGCTTGGTAAGGTGTTGCCTTTACAGGTAACAGGTGAAGATGGGGGAGCCATTAAGGTGATAACGCGTGTAGAAATCGCGCCTTTGGTCAATGACAACACGACAGATTAGTATTGTACCAAAACTCATTCCTATTTTTGCAGGGGACGCTTTGGTACGGGCGGCTTGGGGTGGACGAGGGTCTGGAAAGACAAGATCATTTGCATTGATGGCTGCTTTAAAAGGCTATCAATTTGGTATGCAGGGGATATCGGGGACCATTCTTTGTGCACGTCAGTTTCAGAACTCGCTAGCAGAAAGTTCATTGGAGGAGATTAAGCGCGCCATTGAAGCGCACGACTTTTTAAAGGACTATTACAAGGTTGGGGAATCTTCGATTAAGTCGATAGATGGTCGCGTAGCCTTTCAGTTTTCTGGTCTTGACCGTAATATTGCGAGCATTAAATCGATGGGGCG
>NZ_JBHIRU010000142.1:0-559 GCF_042197425.1 Bartonella sp. AA126HLJHH | reverse complement strand
ACCTCTTGATATGATTCTCTTGAAAGCTTATCACTCTTATAGAACGATTCTGGTTCTTTGAGAAAAAAACTAGAAAAGTCTATTTGCTTTGGGTTTGTTTTCTGATTCTTTGTTATAGCTTGATAGGCTTTTTCTGTTTGTGAAAGTTGTTCTTTTTTTAACGCAAGTTGTTTTTTTAAGAGCTCAATAATTTCCTCTTTTTTTAATAGCTTAATAAGCTCCAGATATTCTGCTGGTAGAGCAGGTGGTGGCGGTGGAGCAGGTGGTGGCGGTGGAGCAGACGATGGGGATTGTGCACATTTGTTTAGGACTCCAGTGCGGTCTGTTCCAAATATCCTCTTTTGATATTGAGCAAGTCCCAACGCTAGAAAATTGCATGTATCTGCTTGAAGAGAATCCGATGCATGTGCCAGATTTAGTATTCCCAAAAGGGTAATCATTCCTGTTATAATAAATCGCTTTTTCATCTGTCTCCTCGCTTAATTTCGGCAGGGATTGTTTTATTAATAGGCACGCGGTTCCTGTCATTGGGCTGTTTTAGCTTTGGTGCTAATGCACA
>NZ_JBHIRU010000141.1:0-562 GCF_042197425.1 Bartonella sp. AA126HLJHH | reverse complement strand
CTAGCCTTCTTACTGTTTCAACTTTGTCAAAAGAAAGCATGTTCAGATAATCTTCTTTGCTATTTAAATGTTCTGGATATTCTATCATCTCTCCCTCCTAAACAAAATGACGCGTATGGCTACATCCACGCGCCGCAACTTGTTCATTTCCACCATTGACGATCATGGCGGCTCGAGTAAAACGCCCATTATCCGTTGTATTACTCCAGCTACCACCCCCTAACAATGCTCTCATTTCAAACGTATTTTGCGTACGGCTTATGGGTATAGGAAACGTGCCCGATAAAAATTGCCAAACATAACCGCAACCATCCTCACAACCGATATGCGAGATCATTCGACGATTCGCCGTATCCTTATATCCACCTGAAACCTTAGAGGTTGGTTCTTTCTTGCCAACAATATGTGTCTTTTCATTGCTTCCATACATAGCAGAAGCAAACGCTTCATCACTCAGTAAAGATTTTTTAACACGCGCCATATCTGTTACATGTTCGGTATAATTACGGTTTGTTGTTATATTGGTACGATACATTGATTTCGTATTTTCACCCGTCCCTGA
>NZ_JBHIRU010000140.1:0-572 GCF_042197425.1 Bartonella sp. AA126HLJHH | reverse complement strand
GTTCCTGGTCTTGTCCAAGCGGGCGGCACTTTAAATCTGGTGGTCGATCAACTCAATAACACGGCAGCGGAAGGTTCGATTACAGGGGATGCGCATTTTAAAGCACAAGCAGTTGAAGGCAATCCACTGGAGTCCTTAAGTGGTTTAACCGGGTCTGGCGCTCTCTTTACACCAAAAGTCGATCTCAATAATGCAGGGGAACTTGCTGAGGGGCTTCCTTTACCAAAACCCCAATCGGGTGGGGTTGGTGGCACGCTGCCCAATCAAAATTTCATTTATGAAACTAGAGCAGAATTTCTTGATGTCGGCAAATTTTATGGCTCAGCCTATTATTTGAACAGAATTGGTTACAATCCTGACAGAGAGATTTTTTTCTTAGGCGATGCTTATTTCGAAAAGCAGCTGATTGAGAAACAAATGCGTGATCTGGTCGGTCAAGGGTTGGGCAAAGGTTCCTTTATTCCTGGAAGTGATGCCATTGAACAAGTCAAAACTTTGCTGGATGTCGGGGCAGACTATGCAAAAGCACACAATCTCCCTTTTGGTGAGGCTTTGAGTGAAGAACAATTGGC
>NZ_JBHIRU010000139.1:0-574 GCF_042197425.1 Bartonella sp. AA126HLJHH | reverse complement strand
TATATGCGATTACGGTTACGTATGTTGCATACTGGTGAACCTCTTTTTTATAATATTAAAGTTTTATCTAATTACACGGGTTATTCAGTGAAGAAGTTTGAAGCGGCACTGAATGTTTTGCTTGAAGAAGGATATTTCATTCGTTTAGCAGATGGTCGCTTGTGGAATTTAGATGTTGAAGAAGAGCTTACTAACTCTCATGAGAGTTTAGAAAAGGTATCAAAAGCATCACGATCAAAGAGATTATCGGAGAGAGCAAAGAAAGCAGCGCAGGCAAGATGGGATAAACATACAACTTATACTTGTGATGCTTGTGATGATGCTCAAGTTACTGAAAATACTGATAAAAACGATGCTAAAGCAATGCTTAATGATGCTAAAACGATGCTTAATGATGCTAAGCATGCTAAGCATGATGCTAAAGCGATGCTTAATGATGCCTATATATATAACAATAACATTAACAATAACATTAACAATAACAATAAAAATAAAACTATTATTTTATCAAAAAGAGAAATTGATTTTGAAAATTTAGAAACAAACGATTTTGTTGAAAAGGCAATCGAGTGTG
>NZ_JBHIRU010000138.1:0-578 GCF_042197425.1 Bartonella sp. AA126HLJHH | reverse complement strand
ACCTTTTTTGCATTGTCTTGGAGAGACTGAGCAATAGGCAAAGCAAAAGGATAAGGAGAGGCACCGGCAAAAATACTGGCCTCAAAACCATCCGGATAACCTGCCTCTGTTAAAAGTTGCTTTGCTTTTTGGAGATCAAGTTTAAAGGGTTGTCCCTCTTTTTCATCCAAAGCTCCAAGATTACCAAGAGGAATAAAACTTGCACGTGGAATACCAACATCTTTGAGAAGAGTCTTACCGAGTCCTTCATAGTCAATAAGATAACGCATCGCTAAACGCACTTTTTCATTGGCAAAAATAGGGTTTGTCGCATTAAATCCCCATATGATCATGGAGGGCGCCAACACTTTTTCAACTTTAATATCCGTTGTTGCTTGGAGATCTGCCAAATCCTCTGGCATCAGATTACGTGCAACATCGATATCGTGTTTTTGCAATAATAAACGTTGTGTTCCAGGTTCCGCAACATGGCGAATTAAAATCTTCTTCAATTTAGGCGCCTCCCCCCAATAATTGGAGCTTGCACGCAACAAAATTCCTTCTCCAGGGCGCCAACTCTCTAGCTGATAAGGACCAAC
>NZ_JBHIRU010000137.1:0-582 GCF_042197425.1 Bartonella sp. AA126HLJHH | reverse complement strand
GAATGAAGATTACAGAGTTGGAGCACCGGTCTTTGATGATGAGAGCTCTTTTGATGCTGGCACTTATGATGGTGAAACGATTGATAATGATGATGTCACCTCTCCAGAGCCGGTTGCACAGCCCGTTGAAAAACCTTCAGAGATTGTTCCTAGTATAGAACAGCAGCGTATGGAGCAACAAGCCAAACAAGCCCGTGAAGCGCTTGTAAAGTTTTATGAACCCCAATCCCAGACGCCAATGGTTGAAGGTGAAAATGCACCCCCAGACCTACGTGAGGACCCTGTTCGTTTAGTGGCGTGGATGTTAGATAAGATTCAAAAGCAAGATGCGTATATTAGGGAACAGAAAGAAGCGCTAAGACAAGCTGAGGAACAGCAGCAGCACGATATGCGTCTTGGTGAATTTTTTAATAATTCTGTTAAGTCGTTTCAAAATAAATCCAGTGATTTTGACGCCGCGGCAAATTTTCTTTATGAGGCACGCGCAAAGGAATTGAGTTCTTGGTCATCACTTTATCCTGAGTATGGACAACAAAACACAATAGATGCGATTATAAGAGATCAATTGCATGCTCTTGTAGC
>NZ_JBHIRU010000136.1:0-598 GCF_042197425.1 Bartonella sp. AA126HLJHH | reverse complement strand
TCCTTATCATCTGCAACAAAAGACTTTTGATCTGTTGGCGTAAAATCTTGCGTGCCTTGGGCTTTGATGTCTTTTTCACTGAACTCATTGCCTCCATAGGTGCTGCCTATCTTTAATTTTGCCTCAGAAAATGCCGTCTTGACAAAAGCCTTCATCGAAGTGATCAAAGCGCCACGGGGTAATATCCCAATTTTCTCCGTAAGATGCTTATCTTTATGCGAGATATTTAACCGCAAAAAACTTACCTGTTGGGTATGTAGATTTCTGCCCTGTAATGGAGGGGGTAATTGATCTGCCATGTCTTGTTTCCTCCCTATGATTAATTATCAGGTTCACCACTGTAGGTGGGGATAACAATCGTTCCAAAATCTTGCGCTGCTTGAGAGCTATTTGGAAATTTGAAACGGGTTTTTTTCATGCCAATCAGTGTTTTCGCAGACAAACCATAGTAACGTTGATAGTCGAAATGCTCTTCCACCAATTTATAGCGATTGACATTGCGATTATTTCCAAAAGCCATAACGATACTTTGTGCTCCAAGAAAAACAGCACGACGCACACTTTTTTTCGCTGTATGATCGGTAGATTTAACCCCATG
>NZ_JBHIRU010000135.1:0-607 GCF_042197425.1 Bartonella sp. AA126HLJHH | reverse complement strand
ATCTACCTACTTTTTATAAGGCACCCTTAAGGTTCCCTTATGCAATATTTCCACCAGCAACTCCAATGATAGAGCAAGGGGGAGCGTTCATCGGGCATAACCCTAGTACCCATAAGTGTTATGGTAATGCGGGGAAAAAATGTCAAGATAATTATGGAATACATCATAATGCAAAAATTTATGCACCTTATGCAATTTTAGATAATTTAGGTTTAGGTTATTTATGGAGAAAAAAATGAATACACTGTTTAAATTATTAAGTGGAATAGTTCTGTTAAGTGTCTCTGGATGTGACATATCAAATATTGACAAACCTCCTCCAGGGGAAGTACATGGGTGGTTGAAGGCGGGAGCAGATTTTACTGAGATAGGAAAAGCCTTATTAGAATGTGGAATGCCGAGTCTTATCGATCCTGATTCAGAAAATAGAAACCTCAGTTTAAATCAAATGGCATCCATTGATGCTTGTATGGTCCAAGCAGGATTTCGTGATAGATACGGTGGTCCGTATTGGTGCTATAATTATAAAGACCTTCCCATTTGTCAGCCTGGTGCTGTCATCCCGAAGAGAAGTGTCGAAAAGCGCTTAAACAGCCCTTTTTGTAAA
>NZ_JBHIRU010000134.1:0-617 GCF_042197425.1 Bartonella sp. AA126HLJHH | reverse complement strand
TATGAGTTATCAAAAGCGCTCATAACAAATCCACTCAATGATACACAATTAATGAATTTACTGGACAAAGCAGCAACCAAAGGATTTCAATATGCAGGACGTCTTTTCCAAGAAACCGTCTTCTTCGAGTCCAATGGTTTGCTTTACAGTCTCTTAGGAATCCTCATCTTGCTAGCAACAAGCCTCGTCGTAGCAATCGGTGGGGGTCTCGTCCTTCTGACAAAAATCGCTATTACACTTCTCGTAGGATTGGGACCAATCTTCATTATTGCTCTACTCTGGCAACCAACTTATCGCTTTTTTGAGCAATGGATTGTACAAGTCGTGAATTATATAATCCTCTTTCTACTCTTAGCAACTGTATTTAATCTGATGATGAATATCTTTGCAAACTATTTGAGCGATATGAAACTCGACTACGACCAGAATGTAAGCTTCATGTTTGGAGGAGCTCTCATCTTGTCCATTATATCCATCATGCTGTTACTCAAACTATCAAGCATGGCCAATTCTCTCGCAAAAGGCATTACATTCGGACATCTATGGAGACATAAAAACTAGCTGAGATAAAAAGCAATGGTTCCCGTAACAGACGCCCTTAATATCCATATGACAAA
>NZ_JBHIRU010000133.1:0-626 GCF_042197425.1 Bartonella sp. AA126HLJHH | reverse complement strand
ATAAGCAAACGCAAAGCCAGTTGTGTGGGGTTTGTTGTTTGGCAAAGCGTTTTATAAAAAGCGGGAACATCTTTCCAATCCATTGCAGGTAAGTTTTTGATTTTATGGCGTTGTTTGCCTAAGAGAGCTTGTGCTTTTGTTACTGCTTGTAAATCAACATCTAAACCCAAAGCAGCCGCATGTTTGAGACAAAGATTAAGACGAATGAGAGCTCTACGCGCTGTAACAGCTTTTGTATGCCAGATAGGGGCAATAGTGTTGCGTATCTCAGTTTGTGTAATCTCAGAAACCGGCAGACAACCTAATTTAGGGAGAATATGAAGGCGTAATGGTAAAAACCAATCTCCATCTTTACCATCATTCTTGAGTTCAGCTTTACGACTTTCAAAAGCATCTATGGCAATATCTTTTAGGTAATGGAGATTGCTTATTGCTTCACGCTTTTGTTTATTGCGTTCTTTAATGGGGTCACGACCCTCATGCAAAACAGAACGCCATTGATTTGCTAATTCACGGGCTTTTTTTAAAGAAACATTTCGCAACGCCCCCAAGCCCATTTCACGACGGCGCCCATGAATGGTATAACGATACAGCCATTGAGCACCTCCATCTTTACGCTTATGAAG
>NZ_JBHIRU010000132.1:0-628 GCF_042197425.1 Bartonella sp. AA126HLJHH | reverse complement strand
GTGAATTGCGCGCAATGTAGGAAATCAAGATGAGTGAACAAAACACTAACCTAATAGAAATTGAAGAAACACATCATGTAGCCGTCGAACAAACTGTCATGGAACGTATTTTAAATAAAGCCTTAGACAGTGACGTCGATATGGATCGCTTAGAGCGTCTTCTTGATTTAAGAGAACAAGAGATAAAACGACAAGAGCGCCAAAATTTTGTCCGTGATCTTTCGGCTGTGCAAATGGCATATAAAAATATCGAACAAAACGCCATTAATAAACATACAAACAGCAAATACGCTACACTTGATCAGTACATTGATGCTGTAAAGAAAGGGCTTGCAACATACAAATTTGCTTTGTTTTATCGTATTAAAAATCAAACAGAAAAAAACGTTACCATAGAAATAACTCTGTCTCATCCTTCAGACAATCAAATCTCAACAGAAGGAACATTTCCAATTGACAGTACAGGCTCTAAAAATAGCATACAATCACTTGGTTCCACACTTACCTACGCACGAAGATACCTATTAGGCATGCTTCTTAATTTAGCAAGTAAAGAAGACGATACAGATGGAAACCCGCCTATTAAAAAGGCTTTTCCACAACAGATCAATGAAATCAGAAGACTTGT
>NZ_JBHIRU010000131.1:0-633 GCF_042197425.1 Bartonella sp. AA126HLJHH | reverse complement strand
GGTCAATCCCAGCGCATCCGCTATTCCATTACGCTCTTGCCCTTTTTTAATGGCGGAAAACCACAAGGACAATACCAGGTGGGACAAATCCAAGAGGGACAAACTCTATGAAGATACCAGAAAAGCATGTTGTTGTAGAGTTAGAGGATATGAGTCTTGATCTCATCTGCTTTCAACATGCCATGGCAGTGTTCAGAGACCGCATCCAAGTTGGGGCACTAAACGGTTATTTAGAAGCCACACTGGAAGCTAATCCAGAGATTGCCAAATATGGTGTGTTTTTACCACGGGGCTTAAAGGTCATTCTGCCTGAATTTGTGTTGTCTAATCCCCAAAGCATGGTGAAGCGGTTATGGGATTAATGCGTACACACCCTTTTATTGTGGTCAAGGTGGGAGACAAACCTGTTCATGAGGTTTTTTACCAGCGTCTTTTAACCGCAACCATTACGGACCATGCCGGGAATGAAGCCGATACATTTGAAGCAGAGTTTGATGATAGTGGCAATGATTTAGAGGTTCCACAAACGGGCAACGCTCTCCAGGTGATCTTTGGCTATGAGAACAGCATCAGTGCATTTATGGGGTGTTTTGTTGTCGAATCGGTTGTGAGTATTGGAGGCAGCGATGGAGA
>NZ_JBHIRU010000130.1:0-635 GCF_042197425.1 Bartonella sp. AA126HLJHH | reverse complement strand
GTACGAACGCCTGTCAGGATAAGCAAGCGCAAAGCCAGTTGTGTTATGTTTTGTGTTTTACAGAGTAACTGATAAAAGGCGGGAACATCTTTCCAATCCATTGCAGGTCTATTAGTGGTTTTATGACGTTGTTTACCTAAGAGCGCGCGTGCTTTTTCTGTTGCTTGTAAATCAACATCTAACCCTAATGCAGCCGCATGTTTGAGACAAAGATTAAGACGATTTAGTGCTTTCTCTGCTGTTGCAGCTTTTGTATGCCAGATAGGAGCAAGGGTATTGCGTATCTCTATTTGTGTAATCTCTGAAACGGGCAGACAGCCCAATTTAGGGAGAATATGAAGGCGTAATGGTAAAAACCAATCACAAGCTTTACCATCTCTTTTTAATTCGGCTTTACGGCTTTCAAAAGCATCTAAAGCAATGTTTTTTAAATAATGAAGATTACGCATTGCCTCACGCTTTTGTTTATCGCGTTCTTTAATGGGGTCACGACCCTCATGTAAAACAGCACGCCATTGGTTTGCCAATTCACGGGCTTTTTTTAAAGAGACATGTCTTAAGGCGCCCAAGCCCATTTCACGGCGCCGACCGTGAATGGTATAACGATAAAGCCATTGAGCACCACCATCTTTACG
>NZ_JBHIRU010000129.1:0-639 GCF_042197425.1 Bartonella sp. AA126HLJHH | reverse complement strand
ACCGCCGATACAATGAAGAAAGAGCTTAGTGGTATCAAGAGTTCTCTGGAAACAGCGACAACAGCTCATACAGTAGCCACACAGGCAAAAGTGCTAGGGGAAGAGGTAAACAATTTACTGAAACAGTCCAATTTAACGGTTCTTTCAATTTCCACACCGTTTCTTGTTGCGACAGGGAAAAAACAACTCACCTTGAAGAAAGGAACGCGTATAACCTTGGCATTAGGCAATGATACTTTGGTTGCAAGTTATACGGCAGATACAAGAATAAGCGTTCCTTCTCTTTCGGCAGGCAAGGATTATTATGTTTATCTGGTTTCTGATGGAAAACAGTCTCATAAACTTGTTTTGTCAGAAAACTCTACCTATCCAAGGGATTACACAGTGAGTAATTCTCGTAAGATAGGAGGGTTTCATACGCTCTGTGCGGATGTTGGTACGATTTCTGGTCATCCCTTATCCGGTTATCAAGCAGGGGATATATTGCCGCACTCTGTTTGGTGCCTCAATCACCGCCCGCATAGTTCCCCAGAGGGCATGGTTTACGACCCGTCACAAGATATTTGGGTTGATATTTATCTTCAGTCAGGGACGGGTGAAAATACGAAATCAATGTATCGTACCAATATAACAACAAAC
>NZ_JBHIRU010000128.1:0-641 GCF_042197425.1 Bartonella sp. AA126HLJHH | reverse complement strand
ATATCTGGTGAGGAGAATGCGCAATATATTCCATTGACGCGTGAAGAAGTAACGAGTGTCGAGTATGACATTGTTGTCGATGATGCTCCAACCAGCCCGAATGAGAAAGAGCGTACCTTTGGCATTATCACGCAATTATTACCGTTGCTTCAAAATGCCGTAACACCGGATATCATGCTTGATTTGCTTCGTTATTCACCATTGCCTGCGTCATTACTCAATCGTGTAAGTGAGAAGATGCAACAGCAGCAAATGGCACAACAAGCCCAACAACAGCAAATGAATCCGGAACAAGAAATGAAGTTGCAGGAAAAGCAGCAAGATATTGCGGCTAAAAGTCAGATGCAACAGATGGATTTACAAGGCAAGCAGATTGAATTGGTCATGCGTCAAAAGAGAGCAGAATTGGAAGCGGAATTGATGCAACAGAAGCATGAGCTTGAACGGGAGCGTATTCTTAATGAACGAGCGCAAAATCAAATCATGCGTGAAAGAGCGGCAACATACAGAGGAAGAAGCATTTGAGAGAGGTTAGAGAATGAATGCAGAAATGAACGAAGCTATGAATGAAGATTACAGAGTTGGAGCACCGGTCTTTGATGATGAGAGCTCTTTTGATGCTGGCACTTATGATGGTGAAA
>NZ_JBHIRU010000127.1:0-641 GCF_042197425.1 Bartonella sp. AA126HLJHH | reverse complement strand
CATGAAAAGTCTTTTGCTGGTGTGACAGGCTCTGTCAATGTGGGCATTCTTGGTACAGTAAAAGATGTAAAGGATGCAGCCAAACGTTTTGGTCATGGGGATACAAAACACAAAATCGGTAATGGTCTTATTGCTGGTCTAAAAGGCTATGATCTCTATAGCAAAGGCAAAGGTCTTTATAATGGGATGAAAGGTGGAAACAAACAGTCTATTCGTGATATTGCTGATGTTTCTGCTAGCGTAACCGTGGGCTTTAAGACAGAGAAGGCAGAAGCCTCTGTTCAGACCTCTACTGCGGTAACAGGTACAATAGAAGCAGGACGCGCTGTTAATATGCAAGCCCACAAAGGCAGCATCCATGGTGTTGGAGCCGATATTATTGCTGGTACAAACCCGATGCAAAGCAATGATGAACAGAGCGGGAATATCACCATGGGAGCAGGTAAAGATATCATCTTTGAAAGTGCGCAAAACACGCAGAGCACAGAAAACCACACGCAAAGCGCTTCAATGAATATTGGGTATAGTTATGGTACCGGTGGTACAGGGTGGATGGGGAATGCTTCTTTTGGTAAAGGCAAGGGTTCCAGTGAGGAAGTGCATCACAAAAACAGCCATATTGTTGGCACTGGCACTGTTCA
>NZ_JBHIRU010000126.1:0-645 GCF_042197425.1 Bartonella sp. AA126HLJHH | reverse complement strand
CCTCAGCGAAGTGTTGAGAGACGCTTAAATAGCCCTTATTGTAAAAAACATTCAGAACAACTTGAATGCGAACCTTAGGTCTTGCTTCAGCAGAGAAAGCCTTGAATTTACACCAAATAAAGCACCAGGTTGATGAGCTTGAGAAAGCCTTGTCCATCCTTATGTGACAAGGTTTTCTTTTTATGCTGCGTCACTTTGACGTTGTTGTTTCGCTTGCTCGATGACATTCAAAAGATCTGATTGTAACCAACGCGATAAAAAGCCAAATTTTAAAGGTTTTGGTAAAGAGCCATTGGTAACATGACGCCGGAATGTTGAAACACTCATATGAAGCAATTTTGCACTTTCACGGTCAGTTAAAAGAATATCATTTTCTGTCATACTAAAATCCTTTCACTCTCAAAAAATGGCAACAAATCATAACCATTTATTAACCACATTTTGGTTCATTTTTGAAGGTATTTTATTTATAGAAAACAATATTTTATCATATAATTTCTGATGTAATACGTGATGAATCTTATTGAGAAAGAATGAGAGACAAGAGAGCTAAAGTTATCCACAGATAATGGGGTTATTCACCCCATATTTTAGGTTTGACCCGTGACATAAGCCGCCCATTTATCCATATAGACACGGCGCTGT
>NZ_JBHIRU010000125.1:0-652 GCF_042197425.1 Bartonella sp. AA126HLJHH | reverse complement strand
AACTATGGAAATCTTTCTCTACACCCTCAGGATGTTGAACAAAGCAAAAAAAGCGCATTTAATAAATGGTCTGTTGCTGCTTATGGAAATTTGCAGCATGATACCGGTTTTTATATGGATGGGGTGGTATCGTATGGTCTTTTTAAGGGTGATGTTTTGACCCTTGCACGGGGCAAGGTTGTGGCGTTAAAGGGTAAACAATTTAGCGGTTCTTTAACGAGTGGTAGAACGTTTGCAACAGGGTATAAAGGTGTTGTTTTTGATCCGCAGATTCAGGTTGTTTATCAGCATCTTCAGTTTAATCAGGCGCGTGATATTGATAATCTTGATGTTGATTTAGGAAAATTTCATCAATGGGTGGGGCGTGTTGGTGGGCGTTTAAGCAAGACGCTTAATGCTTCTGAAGAGGGACGTGAAGTTTCTTTTTATAGTAAGCTTTCTTATTTGCATAGTTTTGAAGATAAGCAATTCGTTTCTTTTAAAAACGATTTTCAGTTAGGTTCCTTTGGTTCTTCTTTGGAAGCAGGGGGTGGGTTTAATGCCCGTCTCTCATCAAAACTTTCTCTTCGTGGAGATGTCACTTATCAGCATAGATTTAAGAAAATTGGTTTTTCTGGAACGAGTTTCTCTGCTGGATTGCGCCACCTTTTTT
>NZ_JBHIRU010000124.1:0-656 GCF_042197425.1 Bartonella sp. AA126HLJHH | reverse complement strand
ATGCGATAAAGAGTTTGATTATTAAATACACGTGTCTCATTTGTGAGTGCAAACTTTTTTTGCATAGCACAATTCCTTTATAAATAGATTTGAATTTTAGAATGAAATGTTTAAAGAGGGGCGCCCCCGCCGCGCCCGCGCGTCATTTACACAGTTGTAAAAACAATATCACCAGTGATAACGGGTTCTTTATAATTGCCACCAATTTTGGTATCACCACCAATCTCAGTATAGCCAATTACCTTGGCATTGCCATAGACATGAGCATCACCATGGACCTTGCCATAAATTTTTGCATTGTCATAAATGCGAGCATCATCATAAACCTCGGCATTATCAGAAATTAAAGCATTATTGGAAACCCAAGCGCCACCATAAACCTTGCCATAAACCTTGGCATTGTCATAAACGCAGCCCCTATCATAAACATGGGCATAACCAGTCACTATAGCATTCCCATAAACCTTGGCTTCTCTATTGACCATAGCAGCGCCACAAACATGGGCATTATCGCAAACCCTAGCATTATCAAAAACTATAGCATTTTCATAAACATGGGCATTATCATAAACCTGAGAGGTTCCTAAAACACGTGCTTTATCATAAACCTCAGCATTGCCATAAATTCTAGTTTTATCAAGAAACTTGCCATAAAT
>NZ_JBHIRU010000123.1:0-658 GCF_042197425.1 Bartonella sp. AA126HLJHH | reverse complement strand
ATTGGCATATAACGATTTTGTCGGGTGTAGCTATGCTATACAATACCTTCTCACGAGGGGAAGACATAGCGACGGACTAATGGCCGTGTTTCTAACGCCCGGCACCCTTGGGGGTGTCAATAGAGACATTAAAACCATTAGGAGTTCATCATGAACAATTTAGTGACAATCAACAATGCTGGTATTGCTGTTACAACTTCTTTAAAAATTGCAGAGGGTGTGGGGAATAGCCACGCTACAGTTATAAAGCTTGTACGCAATAATCGTAAGGATTTTGAAGAGTTTGGTTCACTTGGATTTGAAATCCAAGTAAGTAAAAGAGACGGTAAAGGTGGTCAAGTTGCTATTCTCAATGAACCACAAGCCACTCTACTCATGACCTATATGCGTAACAATGATACAGTGCGTGCATTCAAAAAAGCACTTGTAAAAGCTTTCTATGATTTAAAAAACCAGTTAATTGATAATGACCGTGATACACGTTTTGCTTTTCCAAGCAACTGGGATGAAATGGGACCTACTGAAAAAGCTGTTTACATTTATGGACCGCTTCACATGCATCTTGTTAAAGCCTTTACACTAGCAGAAGAGAGAAAACATTATAAAACGCTTGTTGAAGAAGCCAAACGAGTCTTAACAAGTCCGATTACAAAAGCTG
>NZ_JBHIRU010000122.1:0-667 GCF_042197425.1 Bartonella sp. AA126HLJHH | reverse complement strand
TCTTTTGGTAAAGGCAAGGGTTCCAGTGAGGAAGTGCATCACAAAAACAGCCATATTGTTGGCACTGGCACTGTTCACACAACGAGTGGTGCAAACACCACATTGGCAGGCGCCGTGGTTTCTGGAGAGCGTGTAGAAATGGAAGTAGGGGGTGATTTTGCCATTACCAGCCGCAGTGATACGGGACAAAGTTCCAGCAAGCAAAACTCTGTTTCCATTGGGTATAATAGCCGAGAAAAGGAAGGTACAGCCACAACCAATATTTCCTTGAACAAGGATAAATCCTCTAGCGATTATCATAGTGTTGTGGAGCAATCAGGCATCAAAGCGGGTGATGGTGGTTTTAAGATCAACGTTAAAGATAAAACAACGCTGACCGGAGGTATTATTGAAAGCACCGCGCCGGCAGATAAAAACAGCCTGACCACAGGAAGCATCAGCACCAGTGATATCAGCAACAGTGCGCATGCGCAAGCTAGCAGCCAAGGTTTAAGCATTTCGGCGGGTGGTCCGATGTATCAGGGCAAATATGGTGTCGGGAAAAACATTGCTAAAAATGTCTTAGATCATTCAAAAGCTAAAGATTCAGAGGAAGGATATACCAAATCCGCTATCAGCAATGGCACTATCGTCATTACTGATGAAGCAGGGCAGAAGGCATTAACAG
>NZ_JBHIRU010000121.1:0-683 GCF_042197425.1 Bartonella sp. AA126HLJHH | reverse complement strand
TTTTCTTCCACCCGCACAAGAATAATTTGTGCCTCAATCCCCTGCGCGCACACGGCTTTAATCACATCAAGAGCCGTTCCCCTTCGCCCAAGCTTTTGGATTTTTTCTGTCTCATGCGTAAAGACCAACACAGGCTCATTAAGGGGATAAGTTTGTGCATCAGCATCAGGGGCTGTAACAACCGCTCCAATGGCTGTCTGATCAAATGTTGCTAAAGGACGGGAATCCTCACCAGCCTCTACAATGCGAATCCCATGATTAAATTCTATTGCCATCTTGCTCTCCAAATCAATGAAGAGACTATAACAAGCATCACCATGCTCCATAAGACTGACACTGTCAGTCAAAAAAAGCCCTTTCAAAGGGCTTTAAAGGACTTAAAAACATACAAGCTCGCTTATAGAACAGCTATCCATTTGACTTCTGTCATATCTTGGTTACTTGTGCATCCATTTAATCTTTCCATAACCTTATAAGAACAGCGCCATCAGCTCCAGCGCCGCTTGGAGAGGAATCTCCATGAGAGCCAGCACCTCCGCCCCCAAAACCACGCCCTGCTTTTCCCGAACTATAGGAACCTTTGCCGACTCCTCCAGAGCCACCACGTGATGTATCACCTCCAGCATCGCCTCCATTACCGCTTGTTTTACTCGTAATTCCATTCGTTCCAGCATAACCATTTC
>NZ_JBHIRU010000120.1:0-686 GCF_042197425.1 Bartonella sp. AA126HLJHH | reverse complement strand
CCATTGATTTGCCCACGAAACCCTTGAAGGATGAGAGGTTGATCCGCCATGATTTCAGGGCGTCCCTCAAGGGTCAAAGAACCACTGCCTACAGCACGACATAAGCGATCCGACTCGGAAGCAGCGGCAGATAAAGCTTCCTCTTGACATGGATAACAACTGCGAAGACGCCGCACGGGACCGCTAAACCCTGTCTGATGTTTGACTTGGCATTGCTGCCCTTTTGAGCGATCAAAATAAGAAGCTTCAATGGTGCCATATTGCGTGCGTGGCTCTAACGTGAATTCCCAGTTAGAACAGTCATGCTTATGGATGTCGAGTGCTGGTAAATTGTCCCCGCTTAAAAACAAAAACTTATTGTCCTTGATCAAAAAACGTGCCCGCATGCGATCGGCAAGGCGGGTTAAAAAATCAACAGCCGATTGATCTGTACGAATCACATAAGGCAAAGTTTGTGTGGTGAACTGGGGACTAACCTTTGCTTGATAGCCATGGCGTTTGGCAAGTGTCTCAACAATCTCACCAACAGTTTTGTGATCAAAATGCTCACTCACCTGTTCTTTGAGCTCTTTACGCATCGAGGCACTTTTGCCACAAAGGCGCAAAATCTCTCCATCGCTGCCTCCAATACTCACAACCGATTCGACAACAAAACACCCCATAAATGCACTGATGCTGTTCTCATA
>NZ_JBHIRU010000119.1:0-687 GCF_042197425.1 Bartonella sp. AA126HLJHH | reverse complement strand
TTCACAGCAGAGCAAAATCTTAAAAACCTTACACTTTATAAAAGCGTTTGTTTATTTATCTTATGAAAAGCTGCTTTTAAAAACCAATGCTTGCAAGCTAAAAAGAACGTTTTTTGCAGATATTTATTGAATATGCATTTGCTTTTGATTGAATTATTAAAGCTACCGAGCGTTTTGATACGTTTGAGAGCAACAAAAAGCGTTTATAGGTTTTCTCATTCAAATGAGTGAGTAAAAATCAAACGCATCATTTACATTCCTTTTGATAAGTTTTCATAAAGATAATAGAGCGCTTGCAATATGATACGTTTTGTATATATGCACTGATTACTCCATTGTGGATGATTCATTTTAATCAATAAAAAACGCTATTTGAAAGCCGCGTCATATCACTTTCGACACGGCTTTTTTTTATGAATGCTATCTTTTATGATATGTTTATAGCAATGCATTTTATATGCGTTTATAACCATAAAGAATGCACGCCCCCATGTTTCTTTTTATTCTGTTTTATCAGTTATATTGACAACATTATCCCTTTCATACACCTCACATTTTTTTGGAACCAACCTTACTTTGCTTTTTTTATTGATTTTTGCATTGCCATAAACACGCCCCCAGATCGTTGCACAATATGAGATTTTAGCATTGCCATAAACAGAGCCATAAATCTCACAAGAGCCACTC
>NZ_JBHIRU010000118.1:0-698 GCF_042197425.1 Bartonella sp. AA126HLJHH | reverse complement strand
AAAATTATATCTACATACAAGGTCATATGTTAGACCCCATTAGTACAGTGATTGGTTACAATTGGCCTACGGCTTATAAGGCACCTTTAAATCTAGATTTTTCACTTTTGGAGAAAGGTATAAAAAATCCTTTTTATATGACGATATTTGCAGCAAACAGTTTATTTACTATAGCAACTAATCCTCTCAGAGAGATGGGGAGAGCGGTCTTGGGCCTTAACCCGAGCCCCCATAATTGTTATGCTGATGCGAGTCGTGAGTGTCAAATTAATTATGGTTCATTTGGTTTTAACAAACTTCATTCAACGAGAACAGGGAACAAAAAATGAAAATGTTGTTTAATTTATTAAGCCTGCTCATTCTGTTAACGGTTGCTGGATGTGATATTGAAAACATTGATAAACCTCCTCGAGGAGAGACGGCTGTGTGGGAGAAGCTAGGAGCAGATTCTACGGAGGTAGGAAAAGCATTGCTAGAGTGTGGTTTGCCACACCTTAATTATCTTGAGGATGAAGTTCAAAAGTTAAGCAACAATGAGAATGCAACGATTGATGCTTGCATGATCCAAGCAGGATTCCATTATAAAGGGAGAGCTAGCTGGTGTTCTCCTTTTAACGGTAGAGACCTTCCCATTTGTCAGCCTGGTGCTGTCATCCCGAAGAGAAGTGTCGAAAAGCGCTTAAACAGCCCTTTTTGTA
>NZ_JBHIRU010000117.1:0-712 GCF_042197425.1 Bartonella sp. AA126HLJHH | reverse complement strand
TTTATAGAAGGTGAGAGCAACTTAAGTCATGAAGGAGACTGTTGGGTTTATAATGATGCCATGGTTTATAGCGGTGCAAAAGTTTACAACAATGCCAAGGTATTTGATAACTCAAAAGTTTGTTATTTTGCAAATATTTATGAAAATGCAACAATTCATCATAACGCAAAAATATATGGTGGTCGTATTTTTGGAAAAGCACATGTTTACGAAAATGCAAGTGTTCATTGCAATGCAGAAGTGTATGGTAACGCACACATTTACGGAGATTCAGAGGTTCGTGGAGGCAGTATTATCACAACGAGCGAGAGAAGATAATTATTATGTATAGATATGAAATTAAACCTACTTTGTGTTCGCAGTTAGTTGTGAGAAATACCCACAATCCAGGTGAACTTTGTATAACGATCTCTGGAGATAAGGGCGAGCCCTATGTAGATACCATAATCTCTAAAGACAAAATAGATGCCTTCTTAAGTGAAGAGAATATCGTGCCAATGGAACTCATAGGATCGCAATGCTTTGCATTTTCATACGAATTCAGACCGTTTGCATGCACTAGATTTGAAATGATACCACCCAATTCAGATGAATCTTTCTTGTTGACGCTATATTCTGATCATTGTGCATATATAAAACGCATTCCAATTGATCGGATTGTACAACCTGTAAAGACAAAACTCTAACACCCCAAAACCAGCCTTTTAACACA
>NZ_JBHIRU010000116.1:0-736 GCF_042197425.1 Bartonella sp. AA126HLJHH | reverse complement strand
TCCGGCTTTTAAGCCGGTTTTTTTTACAGCAAAGAAAGGTAAAATCAATGGCATTAACAACAGTTAGAGCAGATGATCCTCATGCGATAAGCACGTGGTCAAAATTATTAAATACAGAAGTTTCAAAGGCGATACCTATTGCCCCTCTTATAGGCAGGGGGTCAAACAGCATTATTCAACTTAAAACTGAAACACAGAAGGGCAGAGGGGATTGTGTTACATTTAGCTTACGTACACAGCTTTTGGGACGGGGAGTTACCTCAGGACAGACGCTTGAGGGGAATGAAGAGGCATTACAATTCCTTCATGACAGACTCTATATTGACGAGCTTTCGCATGCAGTTCGTGTAGAAAATGAAGGTAGTATAGCGCAACAACGTACAACGTTTGATTTGCGTGACGAAGCAAAAGATGGCTTAGTTGATTGGTATGCAGATCGCTTAAGCTTGATGTTTTTCATTCAAGCTTGCGGATATACAGCAAGGACAATCTCTTTTGAAGATCGGATGATAGATATCGAGAATGTGCATTATGGATTTAATGAACCTCTGGCACCAAGTAGTAAGCGAATTATCCGTCCAGATGGTAAAACCAAGGATGAAGATCTCAGTGAAGCACCCAAACATAGCTTTAGTTTGAAGCTGATTGATGAAGCTGTAAAAATGGCGAAACTTGCTAATCCCAAAATTCGACCAGTACGTGTGAATGGGGAGAGTGTTTATGTTCTCTATTTGCA
>NZ_JBHIRU010000115.1:0-738 GCF_042197425.1 Bartonella sp. AA126HLJHH | reverse complement strand
CTATCAAGCCAAGAGCGAAGCCGAAAAAGCCAAGGAAGTAGCCGATAGAGCGAAAAGGACAGCAGAAGAAGCCAAAAAAACAGCCGATACGACGAAACAAGAGCTTGGAGGGATCAAGAGTTCTCTGGAAACAGCGACAACAGCTCATACAGTAGCCACACAAGCAAAAAATCTCGCAGAAAAGATAAACACTTTTCTAAAACAGTCTCATTTAACGGTTTTATCAATTTCCACCCCTTTTCTTGTTGCGACAGGCAAAGCGCAATTAACCGTGAAAAAAGGAACCTATCTAACTTTGCCACGAACTCATGATATTTTGGTTGTAAGTTATACGGTAGATGCCAGAATAAGCATGCCGTCTCTTTCTGCGGGCAAGGATTATTATCTTTATTTGGTACCGGAGGGAGATTCTCATAAAATTGTTGTATCAGAAAACTCTACGTATCCAAACGGTTACAGCGTCAATAATTCGCGCAAGATAGGAGGGTTTCATACGCTTTGTGCGGATGTTGGTACGATTTCTGGTCACCCCTTGTCTGGTTATAGGGCAGGGGATATTTTACCCAATTCAGTTTGGTGTTTAAATCACCGCCCTTATAGTTCACCAGAGGGAATGGTCTACGACCCCTCTACAGATCTTTGGGTTGATATTTATCTTCAATCAGGGACGGGTGAAAATACGAAATCAATGTATCGTACCAATATAACAACAAACCGTAATTATACCGAACATGTAAC
>NZ_JBHIRU010000114.1:0-764 GCF_042197425.1 Bartonella sp. AA126HLJHH | reverse complement strand
ACGACAACGAATAATCATACAATCTCTAAGATAGAGGGCAATAATCCGTGGAAAAATGTAGGGACTATAGGTTCTTTAGCACTTCAAGCAGCACCGATGGCTTTTGGTTACATGGCAGGTGGTCCAATGGGAGCAGCGTTGGCAGGAGGAGCATCCAAGTTTTTTTTAGATTACATGAATCAAAAGAAAGCTCTGGAGAATAATTAAAGAATAGTTTTGTAGGAGAGTGTGATGGCATTTCCAATATTATTTCCATTAGCTGGGGCAGCTTTTATGGCAGCAAGAGCTGCGCCTCATGTTTTTAGGTATCTTGCTCCTAAAGCGGTTACAGGGGCGAATAGATTGGGACAATTAATAACAAAGAACCCCGTGGGGAATTTCATAACAAAGTACCCCAAAACCTCTCTATTTATGACTGGAATGTCAGGTATTGAAAGTATGATGACACCAGAGAAAGCACAAGCCCCATCCAACCCCTATTTACAGAATAGTCTGAATCCATATGGACCATTTATGCCCTATACGGCTCCTAAAGCGGAAATGCCTCTTGGATTTGATCAACATCCACCCATGCCAAATGCACTAGAGAGTACTCCACAAGAACTAAAACCTCATATTAATGAACAAACGCAACCATTAGCACCCGCTTCCCCAACACCGACTCCTGAACTGACAGATGCAGAGAAATTTTTACAGTCCAATACTTATAAGTTTTTTCAATCAGATGCGTATCAGAAGCTCAAAGATCTTTTTGCAGGTATGGC
>NZ_JBHIRU010000113.1:0-769 GCF_042197425.1 Bartonella sp. AA126HLJHH | reverse complement strand
ATAAGCCGTAGGCCAATTGTAACCAATCACTGTACTAATGGGGTCTAACATATGACCTTGTATGTAGATATAATTTTTTTCGCCATCGCTTAGATAATCTACTGTATTGGCCATCGATTGCATGTGAGCAGCCGCTCCAACAAGATAGAAGTCTGTTTTCTTGGCTACACTGTGGATACCATGTTCTTGCAAGTCATTTGCTCCATTGCGTATTGTTAAGGTACCCCGGCTATGCCCACTAACAATAGCATTGTCATTGCCATAACGATAGATAAAATCTTGGAACTTCTTGGTCGAATTACTCAATCCCCAAGTGCTACCCTCCCAAAACTTTTGATAATATGCTACCCCTAATTCTACCAGCACATCATCAGCTTGGGGAAAATATGTAAAATAAAGGGGACCATTTTTATTAACAGCCAATTGGACAGCATTACCCGCAGCATCATCTGGTGAATTAAAAATGCCATTGTAGAACATATAAACAGCACCATTAGGGCCTTTTTGTAAATGCTTTTCTTCCTCTGGCTTTAAAAAGTGATACAGAGTGATATATTTTCCATCACGGCCTTTTATAGGTTTTCCATTTTCATCGGTTAAATAGAGGACATTGCCATTTTCATCATGCGCAACCTCACCTACTGGATGGTCAACATAAAATGCCATTTTACGAACCCCATCCCATATATCAAACCATTCATCTACCCATTTATTTCTCATACCTAAACGATTACGCAATATATCCTCAAGCGGTGCGACATCTAGCTGT
>NZ_JBHIRU010000112.1:0-773 GCF_042197425.1 Bartonella sp. AA126HLJHH | reverse complement strand
GCGGTTATGGGATTAATGCGCACGCATCCTTTTATTGAGGTGAGAGTGGGGGATAAGCTTGTTCATGAGGTTTTTTATCAGCGTCTTTTAACCGCAACCATTACGGACCATGCCGGCAATGAAGCCGATACATTTGAAGCAGAGTTTGATGATAGTGGCAATGATTTAGAGGTTCCCTCAAGCAACAGCACTCTGCAAGTGATTTTTGGCTATGAGAACAGCATCAGTGCCTTTATGGGGCGTTTTGTTGTTGAGTCGGTGGTGAGTATTGGTGGCAGTGATGGAGAGATTTTGCGCCTTTGTGGCAAAAGCGCCTCGATGCGTAAAGAACTCAAAGAACAAGCGAGTGAACATTTTGATCACAAAACTGTTGGTGAGATTGTTGAGACACTTGCCAAACGCCATGGCTATCAAGCAAAGGTCAGTCCACAATTTATCAAACAAACTCTTCCTTATGTGATTCGTACAGATCAATCGGCTGTTGATTTTTTAACCCGCCTTGCCGATCGCATGCGGGCGCGTTTTTTGATCAAAGACCATAAGTTTTTATTTTTAAGCGGTGACAATTTACCAGCCCTTGAACTTCATAAGCACGACTGTTCTAACTGGGAATTTACCCTAGAGCCACGTACGCAATACGGCACTATTGAAGCTTCTTATTTTGATCGCGCAAAAGGGCAGCAATGCCAAGTCAAGCATCAGACAGGGTTTAGCGGTCCCGTGCGGCGTCTTCGCAGTTGTTATCCATGTCAAGAGGAAGCTTTATCTGCCGC
>NZ_JBHIRU010000111.1:0-782 GCF_042197425.1 Bartonella sp. AA126HLJHH | reverse complement strand
TCCTTATTTTTCTTTGGAGTGAAGGCTAAGATCTCTTTTTTTCTCCATCTCACTGCTCTCCCTAGCTTATATGGCTCCGGAAACAATCCCTGAAGCACCCAATTGCGAATCGTTGTTGTGGATACACTAAAAAGCTGTGCACACTCACGTGTCGTTACATATCTATCTCCATCATCAAATATCATCTCATTACCTTTCTCTTTTTTATGTTAATTAAATGGATGGGGGCTGGAAGGCATGTGAAGCACTCCAACTTTTAAAAATCTGCAAGTTTATTTTTTAGATGTGTTCAATTTCATATTTCCAATCAGGCAATTGAGTAAGAGCTAATGCGAGTTGTCCTCTATGACACATGCATACATTGGCTTCAAAACAGGTGATTGCAACGCACTTTTTATTTAAAAATATTTGATATAATTTGTTTATTGCACAAGAATTATTCTTGAGAGTTGTATTTCGATAATTTTTAAAAAAGCGGTCATAATCTTTTTGTGTTTTCAAATTTCTTCGTTTTTCAGAGGCAATTCCAAGTTCAGGCATATGCATATATTCAATATCAATGTTGCTTACAGCTTGCTCTAATTGTCTTTTTGAAAATCCGTGTTTTCTACTTATTGGATTTTTACGAACATCACATAAAGTTTTGATATTGTTTTCTATGAGACAACTAAGATAATTCTCAAGGGACTTACCTTCATAGCCAATGGTAAAAAAACAAAATTCCTCATCTTTAGCAGGCTGTATGATAATATGTTTTGTGTTACACACGTTTAATTTCCTTA
>NZ_JBHIRU010000110.1:0-783 GCF_042197425.1 Bartonella sp. AA126HLJHH | reverse complement strand
TTTTATCAGTTACTCTGTAAAACACAAAACATAACACAACTGGCTTTGCGCTTGCTTATCCTGACAGGCGTTCGTACCAACCCTTTGCGTCATATTCGTGAAGATCAGATTGAAGATGATGTATGGACTATTCCTGCTGAGAATATGAAAGGTTTGCGTGACGCTACAACAGAATTTCGCGTACCTCTATCATCTGAAGCGCTAAAAGTGATTAAACAAGCCCGTTGTATTTCCAAAAGTAATTTCATTCTGTCTTTTTCCGGTCGTGCTCCCCTTGCTGAGAATTGTATGGCAAAATATATGAGAGACAATAAACTTGAAGCCTGCCCCCATGGATTTCGCTCTAGTTTACGCGATTGGCTCGCTGAAACAACCGATGCCCCCTATGAGGTTGCTGAAACAATTCTAAGTCATACAGTCGGAGGACAAGTAGAGCGTGCCTATCGTCGTACTGATTATTTAGAACAGCGCCGCGTTTATATGGATAAATGGGCGGCTTATGTCACGGGTCAATCTTAAGATATGGGGTGCATAACCCCATGATCTGTGGATAACTTTCTCTCTCTTGTCTCTCATTCTTTCTCAATAAGAGTCATAAATTATCACATCAAAAATTGTATGATAAAATATTGTTTTCTATAAATAAAACATCTTTCTAAATGAACCAAAATGTGCTTAATAAATAGTTATGATTTGTTACCATTTGTTGATAGAAAGGATTTTAGTATGACAGAAAATGATATTCTTTTGACAGACCGTGAAAGTGCAAAATTGCTTCATATG
>NZ_JBHIRU010000109.1:0-802 GCF_042197425.1 Bartonella sp. AA126HLJHH | reverse complement strand
AAAAGCGACCAGCTTATAGCGGCAGAACGGAATATGAGAGTACCTCATGGATGGCAGAATGATGCATGATGATGAACGTTTAGAGAAAGACAGCAATGTATCTGATCTCTCTCATGAAGGTTTGTTTCGTAAGCTTGTGAGTTGGTACAAAGAAGATGTGGAGCATGTGAACAAATGGCGTGAACATGCGCGGGAGGATTTTGGTTTTTACAATGGTGATCAATGGAATGAAGAAGATTTATCGGCGTTAAAAAAGCAACGCCGCCCCGTTATGACTTTTAATCGTATTGCTCCGCTTGTGAATGCTGTTGTGGGTTCAGAACGCAACAATAAGCGAGAAGTGCAATTCATTCCTCGTCAAATAGGGAAGGCATTGCCAAGTGAATTACTTACAGGAGCAGCAGAATGGTTTCGCGACATGGCACATGCTGAATATGCAGATAGTGATGCTTTCCAAGATGCTGTCATTTGTGGAATGGGGTGGACTGATACCCGCCTTGATTATGAGAACAGCCTCGATGGTGAACCGGTCATTACGCGTTTAGATCCTTTAAAAATGGTCTGGGATAGTGCGGCAGTGCAACCGAATTTAACCGATGCACAACGTTTGTGGTATGTAGACCGCAAGCCGTTAGAAGTAGCTAAGCAGATGTTTCCCAAATCTCATTGGACAGAGCTGAGTGCAGATTGGGCAAGGGATGGGAGCTCTCATGAAGGTGTTCACCATAATGATCTTGATTATTACAGTGATGAAGGGAGCATTGATGTTGAAAACGGTCGTCGGATGGTCACGCTTGTTGAA
>NZ_JBHIRU010000108.1:0-832 GCF_042197425.1 Bartonella sp. AA126HLJHH | reverse complement strand
CTGTCATGCCTCAGCGAAGTGTTGAGAGACGCTTAAATAGCCCTTATTGTAAAAAACATTCAGAACAACTTGAATGCCAGCCTTAAGTCTTGCTTCAGTAGAGAAAGCCTTGAATTTACACCAAATAAAGCACCAGGTTGATGAGTTTGAGAAAGCCTTGTCCGTCCTTACGTGACAAGGTTTTCTTTTTATGCCGCGTCGTTATAACGTTGCTGTTTTGCTTGCTCGATGACATTCAAAAGATCCGATTGTAACCAACGCGATAAAAAACCAAATTTTAAAGGTTTTGGGAGAGAGCCATTGGTAACATGACGGCGGAATGTTGAGACACTCATATGAAGCAGTTTTGCACTTTCACGGTCTGTTAAAAGAATATCATTTTCTGTCATACTAAAATCCTTTCAAAAGTAAAAAATGAGAACAAATCATAACTATTTATTAACCACATTTTGGTTCATTTTTGAAGGTATTTTATTTATAGAAAACAATATTTTATCATAGTTTTTCTGATGTGATAATTTATGACTCTTATTGAGAAAGAATGAGAGAAAAGAGAGCTAAAGTTATCCACAGATCATGGGGTTATTCACCCCATATTTTAGGTTTGACCCGTGACATAAGCCGCCCATTTATCCATATAGACACGGCGCTGTTCTAGATAGTCAGTACGACGATAGGAGCGCTCTACTTGTCCTCCTACTGTATGACTTAGAATAGTTTCAGCGACCTCATAGGGGGCATCAGTTGTTTCAGCAAGCCAATCGCGTAAACTAGAGCGAAAACCATGCGGGCAGGCTTCAAGTTTATTGTCTCTCATATATTGAGCCATACA
>NZ_JBHIRU010000107.1:0-836 GCF_042197425.1 Bartonella sp. AA126HLJHH | reverse complement strand
GCACCACCTATGCCCCAATGACCACCAGCAC
Source organism: Bartonella sp. AA126HLJHH (assembly GCF_042197425.1). Lineage (NCBI taxonomy): Bacteria > Pseudomonadati > Pseudomonadota > Alphaproteobacteria > Hyphomicrobiales > Bartonellaceae > Bartonella > Bartonella sp. AA126HLJHH. The sequence continues at coordinate 805 of NZ_JBHIRU010000107.1, read as the reverse complement.
TCGTGGCAGAGAGATTAGAGCGGATTTTTCCGTTTTCAGATGTATACCAGCACCAAGGGCAAATGCGGATTGTCCACGCCATGTGCCGCTACCAAATGAGACACTCAAAGATCCTAGCTCGTCGAAGTAACGTAGGTTGGATACTGCTAGACCAACGGCGGCGGCTTGCCTTGCCTCTTTGCGTACGCTCTTAATGTCATAACTTAAAATATCAAACTTCATATCGGTGGAGGATTTCGATTCGTTAACACCATTACTCATCGCATTATCCTTGGATTCAGAAAAATATTTATCTACATATTTTTTCGCATCATCAAAAACTTTCTTAATCCGCTGCTTACTGTCATGTAACAACCAACTAGCCCCCTCCACGACTTCTGTCAAATTTGCGTAAAACACACCACTCTTCAGACATTTTCTCTTTTTTTATTTTCAACATTAATGCTGGCACTGTTATTTGTGGGAACCGTTCTTTTAATCGTGTAACTCTTCTCGCCCCTGTCTTGTATAGACAGGAGCGTTTTTGAAAATAATCGTAGTGAATTTTATTAATTTAGAGTTAAGCTTAATCCTACACCTACACCCCAGCGCCCTCCGGCACTTGTCACAGATAGACTAGAGCGAATATTTCCATCTTCAGATGTATAACCAGCTCCAATAGCAAATGCGGACTGATTGAGCCATATACCACTACCAAGTGCAACACTTAACTTTCCTGGTGCATCATTGTAACGTAAGTTGGACACCGCTAGACCAATAGCAGCAGCTTGTCTTGCTTCTTTCCGAACATCCTGAATAGCATAAT
>NZ_JBHIRU010000106.1:0-839 GCF_042197425.1 Bartonella sp. AA126HLJHH | reverse complement strand
TTGAACCATGCAAGCATCAACTGTTGCTTTAGCATTAATACTCTGCTGTTGGTTTTCTGGAAAAACATCATAAGGGGTTGGCATACCACATTCTAACAATGCTTTTCCTATCTCCGTAAAATCTGCACCAGGTTTCTCCCACATACTCAGAGCCCCTGGAGAAGGCTTATCAATGTTACATCCAGCTACACTAACCAAAACTATTCCGCTTAATAATTTCAAGATTTGTTTCATTTTTTCCTCCCTGAATATTTTGAATAAATTGGCGTACGATTAGGTAAACCATAGAACTTTGTACAAGCATCACTTGGATGTCCATAACAAGCATGAACACTTGGATAACCCTTAAATATTTGTCCTGCTTCTTTCCAAGGACCACTTCCAGGAGGTATTTGCTCAAAAGTGTAAGGATTTTTGCCAATCTTTGTACCCACAAAGTCATTTTTATGATTTTCCAAGTTTACGTAATCCTGCTTTCCATCACTTAAGATATATAACGTATCTGCCATGTTTTGAGTATTATAAGCTGGTCCAAAGAAATTAATCGTTGTTTTCTTTGCTATACCATGAACACCATGCTTTTCTAAATCATGCGATCCATTGCCCGCTGTCATACTGCCGCGGCTATGCGCATCAGTATGCAATCCTATATTGCCAAGGCTATACAACAGATTCTGGTACTTCTTCGTCGAATTGGTCAAAATACCCAACTTACCTTCTAGAGCATACTGATACCCTGCAATGAACAACTCTACCAAGCGCGAATCGCTATGAGGGAACATCAGAAAATAGTGTGGATCATTCTTGTTATCAGCCAACTGAACCGCATTATGGGCTGC
>NZ_JBHIRU010000105.1:0-846 GCF_042197425.1 Bartonella sp. AA126HLJHH | reverse complement strand
AAATGAAAAGCCGATATCATTCATAACAGTTCATAAATTTTATGATACGTTTTTATCACAGCACAAATCACATTGTTTTAAATTTAGTCGTTTAAAAATATCGATAACATACGTTTAAAGATCACATCTTGTTTTAAAGATTGGATTGTTAATCACATAAAAGAGCAAATTAACATTCGCCAAAATTGGCGAGCGCAAAATAGAGAGCTGTCATAACAGCATCATCATAACACCGAACATTTTAAAGATTGCATAAAAGGATTTAAAGACAAGATCGATTTTATAACCACGGTATTTTTTTACCGAGGTAGGAAATAAAGGTCATGAAATTCAAAATGCTATATCTTATGAAATGAAAAGCCTTTTAATGAATAGATTGCAGGCTAGTCTTTAAGAACGGAACTATTCGCTTCCACAAAAAAATGGAGGCAAATAATGCCATGGCAGTAGAATAACTATCTACTTTAGATTTGGTACTAAAAACGTTTTAAAAGTTATAGTTTAAAAATACGAAACCAAATGAGCTCTTTCCAAATTTGGGGGCAGCTATTAAGACAAAGATAAGCAAACAAACTTCAAAACCATTGTAACATCATAAGGTATGGGTTTTTACTCAATTTTGAGTCAAAAGCTGTAATATTTAAGAATGCTCTATTCTAAGATAACATCCCCAAAATGGACCGGCTAATATTTAAAGAAATTAGGTTTTAATGAAAAGTACAAATACGCTTATGAGAACCTCTTTAAATGCACGTTTAAACGTTTGAAACATAAAATGAGATCTTTATAAGAAACGTTAAAACTTTTTTTTATTACAGTTATAACTTAGTTATCATTTGCTCTTAA
>NZ_JBHIRU010000104.1:0-847 GCF_042197425.1 Bartonella sp. AA126HLJHH | reverse complement strand
ATAACTTTACCAATGGGTTTATTTGCCTCAAAATGGACCGTATAGAAGCGTTTTTAATTTCAATGTGGTTTTTATCACAAAATCTTTAAATCGCTCTGTACGGTGCCTTTCTGTCAATTTAAACGCATATCTATTCTCAAAATCATCAGCAAACTTCACTACTTTGCTGTTTTTTCGGATCCATAAGTGTCTTTAAGCGTAGATCGCTGTTGCAAGTTGATTGAAGCTTTCTGAAAGGTTATTTGCGAAATTGTTTGACGGTGGTTTATAACATGCGCTTTCATATAGTTTTTTCACTTCTGATTTTTTGTGTTTCTTAATTACCAATCCATATTCTGGATGCGTAATCCAATTATCCCAAGCGCTTTGCCAATCGCGTTCATTTGCATTTCGACATGGGTTGGATTTTGAAAAGCGTACAAATTTTTCAAATTCTGATAAGGCTTCATCATGCGTTAATCCTTGTTCAGTTGCGTATTGAAAATCGGGTTTGAAATCTTCTAGTATTCTTTCAACTTCTTGTTTTTCCCTTATTTTCTTTGTTCCTTCAAAAAAGTTTGCTTTCTCTGGAAAATAAGCAGGCATCATCGTGTCAAAGATTTCTGAAAGTTTTTTTCCAACCTTTTTAACTTTTCGTGAAGGCAATTTCGCAATCATCGCTTCGTTAATTTGCCATCGGTTGTTAACTTCGTTTGAAGTGTTGGTATTTTGCTCGTGAATGATTGGTTTTTTGGTTTCTATCGTTTTGATTTGTTCTGATTGAACATCATCACACTCGATTGCCTTTTCAACAAAATCGTTTGTTTCTAAATTTTCAAAATCAATTTCTCTTTTTGATAAAATAATA
>NZ_JBHIRU010000103.1:0-875 GCF_042197425.1 Bartonella sp. AA126HLJHH | reverse complement strand
ATGCTGGACAAATCATTGGCTCTCTCAACCGCAACACCGCAGCAGCACACCAAGCAGTAGAACAGCTAGATGTCGCATCGCTTGAGGGGGTAGTGCATAATCGCGTAGATATGATCAATGATTTATCGGATGAAGGATTGGGATACTGGGACAAAGTGCGCGAAGTCGCAAATGTTAAAGAACATCCAGTAGGTGAGATTTTGCATGATGAAAATGGCAATGTCCTCTATTTAACCGATGAAAATGGAAAACCTATAAAAGACAGCGATGGAGAATATATTACTCTGTATCACTTTTTAAATGCTGAAGATGAGCAGCATTTACAAGCTGGCTCTGATGGCAACAGGCGTATGTTCTATAATGGTATTTTTAACACACCAGATGAAGCAGCCGGTAATGCTGTCCACTTAGCTGATAATGAACATGAACCCCTTTATTTTACATACCACCCACAAGCTAAAGACAGGCTCGTAGAGATCGGAGTAGCGATTTATGAGTATTTTGGGAGATGGAGTAATTCGACCAAGAAGTTACAAGATTTTATCTATCGTTATGGCAATACAGGGGCGATTGTTAGTGCGCATAGCCGTGGTAGCTTGACAGTGGGCAATGGAATGCGTGACTTTGAACAGCATGGCATTCACGGTATAGCAGAAAAAACAGATATCTATCTTTTTGGACCAGCTGATAACTCTCAATCAATAGCGAATGCACTCTATTATGTGAGTGATGGTAAAAAAGATCATATTTATTTACAAAACCATATATTCGATCCCATTGGTACAGGAATTGGTCACAATCTACCTACTTTTTATAAGGCACCCTTAAGGTTCCCTTATGCAATATTTCCACCAGCAACTCCAATGATAGAGCAA
>NZ_JBHIRU010000102.1:0-890 GCF_042197425.1 Bartonella sp. AA126HLJHH | reverse complement strand
AAAGCACCCAAGCCCATTTCGCGACGCCGCCCATGAATGGTATAACGATACAGCCATTGAGCACCACCATCTTTACGCTTATGAAGAAGCAAGCCGGCACCATCATTATATTTGCCAGTTCCCAATGTTGCGACAGATCTTGCATTAAGACGATTCATAAGAACCATTTTTACTCCTTTCTGCTATAGTTTTTACCCACACATCAACCCCGCTTGTGACGTGCAAGCAAGTGATTTTGATTGATTCAAGATACACAGATTTAAGATGAGAGAATCTTACGTTATTCAGGGTTCTCATTCAATATGAATAACGCTAGATTATGATTATAAATCAATGCCTTGAACGCTTGTTGGAAGTGATGCAAGAGGCGTGGTGCAATTGGTCCGGCACAAATTGCCCCGACAAGCCCTGCAAACAGCAGCATTGAAATAGATGCTGTGCTTTCTGCTAAGTGTAGAGCAAATGTAACTTGTGCTGTTTCATTGGCAAAGCTGCTAAAGCCCAAAACAAGGAAAAGTCCCATTTGGGTAAAAATCATGGATTTTTTCTTTGTCACAATGCTCCTCCCCAAGAGGTTATAAGGTACAATTTTCTTCTACGTGTTTATGGTATATCCCATGCTTTGTATAGTTTTTCTTGATGATCAGTTGAAAAGAAAGTTTTCAGAGCTCTTTTCCAAAACAAGCACAATGCCTATTGGCAGCGATGAGCAACTCCTTATGTTTTTTTAAAGGGGAGTATTAAGGATGATGGGCTGGTGAAGTTGTCTGATATGAGAGACAATGATACAAAAAGACAATCAGAAAATTTTGCAAAAAAGCTGCACTATGCGTGCAGCTTTTTATGTATTTGCTTTAAAGGTAGACAGGTAGATGTTTTAAAGCATGAAA
>NZ_JBHIRU010000101.1:0-907 GCF_042197425.1 Bartonella sp. AA126HLJHH | reverse complement strand
AAAAAAGCCGCGTCCTTTAAGACACGGCTTTTATTATCAAAACAGCTAGCGATCTAAATAAACGATTAAAAGAAATAACCGAAATATAAAAGAACATCTCTTTATTGCACAAAACGTATCAAAAAGCAAGCTGTTAAGTAAAATAAAAATGGGATTCACACTGTAGATTCAGTGATTTATAATTATCATTTATCAAATCAATTTAAATCATAATGAATAAAATGAACGCTGTTAATTTACCTTCTTTTCAAACAGAAGAACAATCTTCTTTTCGTCAACTGCCCCATAATATTGAAGCAGAGAAAGCTTTGCTGGGTGCTATCATTATCAATAATAATGCTCTTGATAGCGTTTCTGATTTTTTAAAAGCAGAGCACTTTTTTGAACCGTTGCATCAAAAGCTTTTTGATATCATTTCACAAATTATTCAAAATGGAAAAGTTGCAGATCCCATTACTATTAAGCCCTTTGTTGAAAATGATGCGAAAATTGGTGACATCACTGTATATAATTACGTGGTGCGTTTAGCTAAAGAAGCTGTAACAATCATTAATACTAAAGATTATGGGAGCGTCATTTATGATCTGTTTATCCGACGCTCTTTAATTAACCTTGGCACTCAAGTTGTGAATAGAGCTTATGATGTTTCTGTAGAACTTACAACATCACAACAAATTGAAACTGTTGAAAATCAGTTGTTTGAATTGGCAGAAAAGGGAAAATATGGGGGTGGGTTTGAAAACTTTAATACAGCCATTGCAAAAGCACTTAACATGGCAAGTGCAGCGAAAAAGCGTTCCTCAAGGCTCTCAGGGATAGCTACCCATATCAAAACACTTGATGAGAAAATGGGAGGGTTACAAGCATCTGATTTGATTATCCTTGCGGGGCGCCCTGCTATGGGGAA
>NZ_JBHIRU010000100.1:0-918 GCF_042197425.1 Bartonella sp. AA126HLJHH | reverse complement strand
TATACATCTGAAAACGGAAAAATCCGCTCTAATCTCTCTGCCACGAGTGCTGGTGGTCATTGGGGCATAGGTGGTGCAATCACTCTGAAAATAAAATAATACGAACAACGAAAACAGAACAAAACATTCCCCCTTATTTATTGAAATAAGGGGGAATATTTTTTTACAGACGCACAGTATTTATCTAGAGATAAGCATAATATTTGATGAGGCTATAAACTGTGAGGTTTTATAGAAGATTTTTCTATATTTTTGTTGAAAAAAGATCACAGTAGAATCCATATTGCTAAAAAGGTATATTTTTATGTTGCTATTTTCTTGAACAGCCTATAGCTGTATGGGAATGTACATTAGTAAGACTCATTTTGATAAAATAACTTTCAAAGGGGAGGATAAGTAGTGCGTAAAGATAAAAGGTACATCACGAGACCACGCATATATCATTATATGATATATTAAAAAGAAAAAATCCAACTAAAAAGCTAGTTATCCAAGGAAAACTATATTCTGGACATATTACAATTTCTTTTTACTTTACTTATTATTAATAAAACCATGCTTTCTAATAAAAATAAAGTCTATAATTAGGAAAATACATACTAAAACCTAGTACAAAGGATTTTATAGTAACCGCTACCAAGTAAAAAGTAATATTAAATATAAAGACCCCTTTTTAGTTAAAAAAACAGCACACTAAAACGATTAGACTCTAAATGTGTCATCTTTATGTCCACAAAACATAATCAAAAAACAAACATTTAGGTCTCAATACAGAGAGCACAAACAAAACAAGACTAAAGACTCAAAATGTTCACACTCTAAGCAATGATCGTCTACTCTGAATTCCAAAGATATCGATAATGCTAAAATGTGTCTTTTTTATGTTTTGGAGGTGTTTCTAAGTTTTTTCATTGGAGA
>NZ_JBHIRU010000099.1:0-920 GCF_042197425.1 Bartonella sp. AA126HLJHH | reverse complement strand
CGTAAAGATGGTGGTGCTCAATGGCTGTATCGTTATACCATTCATGGGCGGCGTCGCGAAATGGGCTTGGGTGCTTTAAGAGATGTCTCTTTAAAACAAGCCCGTGAATTGGCAACTGGGTGGCGGGCTGTTTTACGTGAAGGGCGTGACCCTATTAAAGAACGTGAAAAACAAAAGCGTGAGGCAATAAGCAATCTCCATTACTTAAAAGATATTGCACTAGATACTTTTGAAACTCGTAAAGCTGAATTAAAAGGTGATGGTAAAAATGGTAAATGGTTTACACCTTTACGCCTTCATATTCTCCCTAAATTAGGCTGTTTACCCGTTTCAGAGATTACGCAAACAGAGATACGCAATACCCTTTCTCCCATTTGGCATACAAAGGCTGTAATTGCTCGAACAGCATTGATACGTCTTAATATTTGTCTCAAACATGCGGCTGCATTAGGTGTAGATGTTGATTTACAAGCTGTAGAAAAAGCAAAAGCTCTCTTAGGAAAACAACGCCATAAGGTCACTAATAGACCAGCCATGGATTGGAGAGAGGTTCCGGCTTTTTATAAAACACTCTGTGAAGCATCAACCATAACACAACTGGCTTTGCGTTTGCTTATTCTGACAGGTGTTCGTACCAATCCTTTACGTCATATTCATAAAGATCAAATTGATGGGGATATATGGACCATACCTGCTGAAAATATGAAAGGCAAGCGTGATACAACAAAAGAATTTCGCGTGCCTTTATCAACTGAAGCATTAGACATTTTAAAACAAGCACGATTGCTTTCTCGTAATGATTTCTTTTTTTCTGCTAAAGGTCGCGGTCCCCTCGCTGAGAAGTGTATGGCTCAATATATGAGAGACAATAAACTTGAAGCCTGCCCGCATGGTTTTCGCTCTAGTTTACGCGATTGGCT
>NZ_JBHIRU010000098.1:0-941 GCF_042197425.1 Bartonella sp. AA126HLJHH | reverse complement strand
AAAGGCTTGCCTAATGCAATTTATGACGAAATGCCATCATCTTCTGATGATAAAGCAAGAGACAAGTGGGTAGCATTTGCAACAGAGCAGTTTATAAACATGCAAGAGGCACTAAAAGAAGCCCAATGCCTCTATAGACAGTATAATCTTCATGCTGCGTTACAGTCCCTCGTTATAGAAGATCAAATGCTACCACACCTTGTGAATTCATTACGCGTTGCTCTTAATGTGCTTCAGAAGCACTTTTGCAAAAATAACTATCAATAGAATATGAAGGGAATGGCAATAACAGCTAAGACGGTCATTATTGTAAATAAAAACGCAGGAATCTTTAACCTAAATCTCCAGAGTATGTTAATCGGAAGAGACATTATGGTGATTATTATAAAGCCTATTACGAACCATTCTATTGTCTGCCTTTTTTTTAAACGACGCTTCAATATTTCATTATACTTTTCCTCATTAGTAGCAATTAGTTTAAATTTATCTCTAGGAAGTCCTTCAGTAGGAGGTATTTCTTTTGAATCAACACAAGCAATAAAAGAAGATGGATTTCGTACATCACGCAAAACAGGAATTTGGCCATCTGGGCATAGTTTTAAATACCTATCTTCTGCTAATGATTGACTACTTATATGGCTAGTGAATAAGATACTTATTATTCCGAATAAGGCAATTTTCTTTAAATACGATAATAACATTAGATTTTATCTTGTTTTTCATTGTAGCATCTTCGCTTCATACAGATTCCCTTTGAAATTATCAATATGTGTTATTTTTATGTTGACAAATTGTAGCAAATCGTATTTAATGACAGCACTGTACTTGGTCGTATTGTGTCTAAACGAGGGGCGGTGCAGTTTGGAATCCCCGCAAATGCGGGGTTTTTTATTATCTGGAGGGCGTATTTTATGACATCAGAAAATACACAGCAGGCTCCA
>NZ_JBHIRU010000097.1:0-943 GCF_042197425.1 Bartonella sp. AA126HLJHH | reverse complement strand
GCGGGGGCGCCTCCTTATAACCATTTCATTTAAAAATTTGTTTGAATATTAGATTAGGGAGCTACCTATGACCACTACAACTGTATCTAAAAAATATGAATTTACTAATGAAAACTTCACTTTTGATGGTCTTACTTTACACCGCATACGTGCTCTAAGAGATTTTGATGATGTTAAGGCGGGAGACCTCGGCGGTTTTATTGAAAATGAAAGTAACTTATCCCATGATGGCAATTGCTGGGTCTATGATAATGCCGCGGTTCTTTTCGATGCAACTGTTTATGAAAATGCTAAAATTTATAATGATGCTAAAATCTTTAGAGGTGCCAAGGTGTATGGCAATGCTATCGTTAATGGCAAGGCATTGGTTTTTGATACAACCGCTCATATTTATGATAACGCAAAAATTCATGATAACGCTAAGGTCTGTGGGCATGTTTATGGTAATGCCGTAATTAGTGATAATGCTACTATTTCTAATGGTGCCAAGGTTTATGACAATGCCCGTGTCTATGAAAGTGCCTATGTTTGTGGCTATATTTTTGGCAATGCCCATGTGTATGGCAAGTCACGGGTTTATGTCTGGGCGCGGGTTTATGATAATGCCCATGTTTTTTGTAATGCTTGGATTAAGGATTATTCAAGTATCTATGGTCATGCCAAGGTTTCTGGCTCGGCTCGTGTTGGTTGCTTTGTAAGGATTTATGATCATGCCAAGGTCTATGGCAAATCAAATATTGATCATCATGTGCAAATTTATGGCAATGCTGTTGTGAATAGCCGTGCAAAAATTCGTAATGATATCTGTGATGATAATCTGTCACTAAAAGACGCTGCTTAAATAACGCGTGGGGCTGCTTTATAGCAAAAAAGCCGCGTCCTTTAAGACACGGCTTTTATTATCAAAACAGCTAGCGATCTAAATAAACGATTAAAAGAAATA
>NZ_JBHIRU010000096.1:0-952 GCF_042197425.1 Bartonella sp. AA126HLJHH | reverse complement strand
CATTTAAAAATTTAAATCTCTATAAAGGAATTGTGCTCATGCAAAAGAAGTTTGCACTCACAAATGAAACGCGTGTATTTGGTAATCATACCCTTTATCGCATTAAAGCATTAAAAGACTTTTCTGATGTTAGAGCTGGTGCCTTGGGTGGCTTTATTGAAAAGGAAGATAACCTCTCTCATGAGGGAAATTGCTGGGTGTATGATGAGGCTCTTGTGTTTAAAAATGGTCACGTTTATGAAAATGCAAGAGTTTTTGGCAATGCTGTCACTTGTGGTCATATCTATGGTCATGCGCGGGTTTATGACAATGCTATCATTGCTGGCTATGTTTATGATAATGCCCATGTTTATGGCAATGCTGTTATTTCTGATAATTCCCATGTTTATGGTAATGCACATGTGTATGGCAAGGCTATTATTTATGATAATGCCTATGTTTATGACAATGCTAGGGTTTATGAAAATGCTCGTATAGCAAATAACGTACATGTTTATGAAAATGCCAATATTCATGGCATTGCTGTTATTCGTGAAAATGTCGGCGGGTCTACTAAAATAAAAACCTATACTGAACGTCTCTCTCCTTATGGTGAATTAGAGATTGTCTGGGTCTAATTAATAAAGCAGCGGCGGGCGCGGCGGGGGCGCCTGCTTTCTAAGCAAATTTTCCATTTCAAATTTTAGAAAACGTTTATCACATTAGATTGTGAGGGTACTCCTATGTGCAAAAAATATGAATTAACCAGTGAAATTAAAAAAATCAAACATGCACTTACTCGAAATATTATAAATCTTTATCGCATTAAAGCTTTAAAAGATTTTGATGATATAAAGGCGGGGTCTTTAGGCGGCTTTATTGAAAAGGAAGCTAATCTATCCCATGATGGCAATTGCTGGGTGTATGATGAGGCTTGTGTCTACGGTCATGCAAGAGTGTATGATGATGCAAA
>NZ_JBHIRU010000095.1:0-1056 GCF_042197425.1 Bartonella sp. AA126HLJHH | reverse complement strand
CGGTTCAAGGCGCTTATTATCAAAAGGAAATGTTGGCAGCCGAGCAAGAGGGGCGGATAGGGCGTGTTGCTCGTGATTCTTTAATGCAAATACGTGCTTTTTGGGACATTGGGGGGACGGGCGCCAAGGCAAATGCAACAGCGATATGGATAGCGCAATTTGTTGGTAGAGAGATCAGAGTGCTTGATTATTACGAAGCACAGGGGCAGCCTTTATCGGAACATATCGGTTGGTTGCGTCAAAACGGTTATGAGAAGGCATTGATGGTTCTCCCCCATGATGGTGCGACCAGAGACCGTGTGCACAATGTGAGTTTTGAGAGCGCTCTTAAACAGGCAGGCTTTCAAACAAAAGTTATCCCTAATCAGGGAGCAGGGGCTGTTAAGATACGTATAGAAACAGTCCGCCGTGTTTTGCCTTCTGTTTGGTTTAATGAGAAGACGACAGTAGCAGGACGTAAGGCACTGAACTGGTATCACGAGAAATGGGATGAGAAGCGTAATATTGGCTTGGGAGCAGAGCATGATTGGTCCAGTCATGGGGCAGATGCCTTTGGACTGATGTGTATTTCATACAAACCACCAAAAGAAATACAAAAGCGACCAGCTTATAGCGGCAGAACGGAATATGAGAGTACCTCATGGATGGCAGAATGATGCATGATGATGAACATTTAGAGAAAGACAGCAATGTATCTGATCTCTCTCATGAAGGTTTGTTTCGTAAGCTTGTGAGTTGGTAGCAAGCTATTGATTTATAATGATAATCTAGCGTTATTCATATTGAGTTAAAGACCCGAATAACGTAAGATTCTTTTATTTCAAATCTGTTTATATTGAATCAATCAAAACCACTCGTTTGCACATAGCAAGTGGGATGAGTGTGTGGATAAAATTTGTATAAGAAAGGACTTAAAATGGCTCTTATGAACCGTCTTAATGCAAGATCTGTCGCAACATTAGGGGCTGGCAAATATAACGATGGTGCCGGCTTGTTACTTCATAAGCGTAAAGATGGAGGTGCTCAATGGCTGTATCGTTATACCATTCATGGGCG
>NZ_JBHIRU010000094.1:0-1072 GCF_042197425.1 Bartonella sp. AA126HLJHH | reverse complement strand
CTTTCAGGTTTTCTTTTGTTTGAAGTTCATTAAATAGACTTTTGAGGTATTGAAAACGATTTTCTACGTTTTCAAAAGTTTCTAAACTTACAGCTTTATCTAGTATCGATGCAAATTGTAAACGCTCTGAAATAGTTTTGCCCATTTGATCAAAAGGCCCAGAAACTTTGTTTTCGTCCTCTAATACCTCTTGATATGATTTCCTTGAAAGCTTATCACTCTTATAGAGCGATTCTGGTTCTTTGAGAAAAAAACTAGAAAAATCTATTTTTTCAGGTCCAGTTTTTTGACTATTTGTTATAGCCTGATAGGTTTTTTCTGTTTGTGAAATTTGTTCTTTTTTCAACTCAAGCTGTTTTTTTAAGAGCTCAATAATTTCCCCTTTTTTTAATAGCTTAGTAAGCTCCAGATATTTTGCTGATGGAGCAGATACGAAAGTTGATTTAGGTACCTGAGCTGTGGGAGATACTGGAGGTGTGTTAGATGGCTTAGAGCCACTAGGTTTGGACGGTACGCGATTTCTCATCGTTCCCAAATTAGAAAGGTCAATTTTAATATCGGGTGGAAGTTTACGTGGTGGCTCATAGCCTTTTGGTGGTTTTGGTTTATAATTGTTGCTTGAATCGAGATTTCCTGACCCTATACTAGGAACTGCAAAACGGCTATGACCTCCTCCTTGCTTAGTAAGAGTGTTACTTCTTGCTAAGTTTGTTGTTCCAAGAAAAGCACTAATCGCTATGATAATAATCAGCTTTTGCATATTTCATACCTTTTAATTTTCACATATTTAGAAAGACTGACCATTACATTATTAACTTCATAAATCAGTTTATGAGATTCCGTTGTCTCCTCGCTTAATTTCGGCAGGGATTGTTTTATTAATAGGCACGCGGTTCCTATCATTGGGCTGTTTTAGCTTTGGTGCTAATGCACAAGCCGATAAAAGGTTTGCAATCAAAATTATAAGTATGATCGACTTCATTTTAACATGACTCTTTTTACTGTTATACACATTCTGATATTTGTTGTCATTATTATAATTTTGACACCAAAGTAAAGTGTATAGTTTACG
>NZ_JBHIRU010000093.1:0-1119 GCF_042197425.1 Bartonella sp. AA126HLJHH | reverse complement strand
AAAAATTATCGGCTTTTTTAGCATTTTTCTGCATTTTTTCTCAATTCGTTCAAAATGGATTTAATAAGCTTCGTTTTAATTCTTTTGAAGAGAATTAAACCCCTTATACGAAAACGGAGCTCTGTTGTAACAGGGCGTGAACTGGATCATTTGCACGTGAATTATGAAACTGTAAAACCTTATCCCGTAACCTTTAAAAAAGGTAATCCAAAAGTTACAGAGATCTCTAATCCAGAAAAATTCTATTACGTGACTGAAATGAAATTCGCAAAAGCAGGTAAAGAGAAAGATAAAACCACTGTTATTTATAATAACAATATCACAATAACAGATATCCCTCTTGACGCTTGTGAGTATATCGTTAATGGTAAATCCGCTCTTGAATGGGTTATGGGGCGTCAATGTGTTAAGACTGATAAAAAGAGTGGCATTGTTAATGATGCCAATCGTTATGCTGTTGAAACCATTGGCAACCCTGCCTACCCTCTAGAGTTATTTCAGAGGGTTATTACCATAAGTTTAGAGACAATGAAAATTGTTAAGAACCTACCAAAATTAGAAATAAGAGAAACTGAATAACTTAAAAGCATGCTCACATAATGGGTATGATAAACTCATAAGGGGTATAAGGTTTTATACCTATAGGTTCTTATATCCCTTTTATAAATTGCTGACATACAATCTTTAAAAGGATAATTTATCATACGTTATTTAAAAAGAAGAAACTTGCACTTTTAGATACTCTTATTTACATTGCCTTTAAAAGATTAAACCGTAATCTAAAATGAGTGCTTTATTGTTATCAGAAGCTTTATTTAAAGAGGGTTATGTATATTCATTTTCTTATATTACTTATAGGTTTTGAATGTTTCTCCCCCCCCCCCCAAACCCTTACAAAACATAGAGCATTAGTTGTATTTATAGGTTGTATTTTGATATAGGTTGTTTTTTTTGGAAACTTGATAAAAGTTAACATATTGAAATATAATAAAATTTTATTTTTTATTGAAAAATATGTAAAGGGGGGCGTAAAAAGCACCTCCAAAACTCATAACCATAATGGTCTTGATAGCATTTATTATGATTATAATCCCTTTCTTTTGAAAGGCTTTAAAAGAT
>NZ_JBHIRU010000092.1:0-1164 GCF_042197425.1 Bartonella sp. AA126HLJHH | reverse complement strand
TTATACTTCCTAAATCCAAAACCGGTAAACTTGTTGAAGGTTCATTTGCATGGCTGCTTAAACAATACTTTAACAGCGTTCATTGGCATAGCCTTGCTAAAGCTACGAAAAGACAAAGAGAACTTATCCTTATGAAGGTATGTGATGCTATAGGAAACATTCCATACAGAGAAATAAAGAAATCACATATTACAGCGGGTGTTGAACGCCGCAAAGAAAAACCAACAGCTGCCCAAAATTTTCTAAAAGCACTTAATGGACTTTTTAATTGGGCGATCGATCAAGAACTTCTGGAGAATAACCCAGCTTTAGGAATAAAAAGACCTCCTCTCAACAACAAAGATGGATTTGCTGTTTGGACAGAAGAAGATGTTGAAAAATATTATCACCATTGGTCACATGGTTCACATGAACGCGTCTGGATTGATGTTCTTCTTTACACGGGTTTGCGTCGTGGTGATGCGGTACGAATTGGTTGGAAAGATGTCAAAGATAATATCATTCATCTCAAGACAGAGAAAAGTAAATTCCAAACAGATGTTTTTCTACCCATTTTGCCTGAATTAGCAGAAACTCTAAAAATTGGTCCTATTGGAAATGAAACATTCATTTGCGGAAAAAACGGAAATAAACTCGTAAAAGAAAGTTTTGGAAACTTATTTCGTGAAGCGTGTAATGCGGCGGGCATCAAAAAATCAGCACATGGCTTAAGAAAATTAGCAGCAACACGCGCCGCTAACTCTGGTGCAACAGTATCACAACTCAAGGCAATTTTTGGATGGACCGACGACAACATGGCATCTCTTTATACAAAAAGCGCAGATCGCAAAAGGCTAGCTATAGAAGCGATAAAAAAGCTCCAAAAAAATGAGGGATAGTGCTATAAAAAACATTAATGGAATCAATAATGATGAATTTCCCCCATATCGCAATAACTCATTTATTTTATTTAAAATTATTGAATCTCTTTTGGGCACCAAATTTTATCTTTAATGTATTGAAATATATATATTTTTTTTCTTTAAAGAGCTGTTTTTAGACCACCCTTTACGGTTTATACAACTTTATCTAATTTACTCCTATTTGTTCCTTATTTTTCTTTGGAGTGAAGGCTAAGATCTCTTTTTTTCTCCATCTCACTGCTCTCCCTAGCTTATATGGCTC
>NZ_JBHIRU010000091.1:0-1189 GCF_042197425.1 Bartonella sp. AA126HLJHH | reverse complement strand
AACAAGCATTATTTATTCAATGATCTTAGAGACGATACCGGCACCAACAGTACGACCACCTTCACGAATAGCAAAACGAAGTTTCTCTTCCATCGCTATCGGAACGATCAACGAAACATCCATCGCAACATTGTCACCTGGCATAACCATTTCCGTTCCTTCTGGAAGCGTAACAATACCTGTAACATCCGTCGTACGGAAGTAAAACTGAGGACGATAATTCGTGAAAAATGGTGTATGACGTCCACCTTCATCCTTTGTCAAAATGTAAGCTTCTGCTTTAAACCGTGTATGAGGTGTAACGGATCCTGGCTTTGCCAATACTTGACCACGCTCAATCCCTTCACGGTCAACACCACGTAGCAGAGCCCCTATATTATCACCCGCTTGACCTTGATCCAAAAGCTTGCGGAACATTTCAACGCCTGTAACCGTCGTCTTAGACGTTGGACGAATACCGATAATCTCGATTTCCTCTCCAACTTTAATAACACCACGCTCAACACGACCCGTAACAACAGTTCCACGACCCGAAATCGAAAAAACATCTTCTATCGGCATCAAAAATGGTTGATCAACAGGACGTTCAGGGGTTGGGATATAATTATCAACTTCACTCATTAAAAGACGAACAGCATCTTCACCAATGCTTTTATCCTTATCCTCAAGAGCTGCCAACGCAGAACCCTTAACAATTGGTATATCATCGCCTGGGAAATCATATTTGGATAAAAGTTCCCGAACCTCAAGCTCTACAAGCTCCAAAAGTTCTGCATCATCAACCTGATCAACTTTATTAAGAAAAACAACAATTGCTGGAACACCAACCTGACGTGCAAGCAAAATATGCTCACGTGTCTGAGGCATTGGACCATCAGCTGCTGAAACAACCAAAATAGCACCATCCATCTGTGCTGCCCCTGTGATCATGTTTTTCACATAATCAGCATGTCCTGGACAATCAACGTGCGCATAGTGACGATTTTCCGTTTCATACTCAACGTGTGCTGTAGAAATAGTAATTCCACGTGCCCGTTCCTCTGGCGCAGCGTCAATTTGGTCATAAGCTTTAAATTCACCAAAATATTTCGTAATCGCTGCTGTCAACGAGGTCTTCCCATGATCAACGTGACCAATCGTACCAATATTAACATGCGGTTTTGTTCGTTCAAACTTGCTCTTCGCCATT
>NZ_JBHIRU010000090.1:0-1198 GCF_042197425.1 Bartonella sp. AA126HLJHH | reverse complement strand
TGTCACTTATCAGCATAGATTTAAGAAAATTGGTTTTTCTGGAACGAGTTTCTCTGCTGGATTGCGCCACCTTTTTTGATGAGCTGCAATATGTATTTTTAGTTAAAAGGCAGAAGATTTTCTGCCTTTTAATGTATTAAAATTTATTTTGCTTCATCAATATGGTTATTTTTTGATATAAAAGATTACAATAGATGCTTTCTTTTATGCGATGAGAAATTTTTCTAAAATTTTTGATGTTAAGATATGAGGACA
This sequence comes from Bartonella sp. AA126HLJHH, assembly GCF_042197425.1. Lineage (NCBI taxonomy): Bacteria > Pseudomonadati > Pseudomonadota > Alphaproteobacteria > Hyphomicrobiales > Bartonellaceae > Bartonella > Bartonella sp. AA126HLJHH. The sequence goes on along the minus strand of NZ_JBHIRU010000090.1, from coordinate 943 downwards.
GATTTCATTGTGAATATGAAAAGTTTGAATGCTGAATGCTTTCGGCATAATCTTTCAAAAGAGACGATATAGGTGGTTGTTTTTGTCCATTTCTTTATTCATTTTTATAGATCATAAGTTTAGTCTTTATGAGTTTTATGCATTTTTTTGAATTTTGTTTTAGAACTTTATTTACGTTTATATCATTTCATACGCATATTATTTGTTTCCTTTTTTAGGATGTTTACTTAAGAATTTTGGATAAATACTTGTTTTTAGAATAAACAGAGGGAGTTTGAGGTCAAATTATAATAAAAGTAAAGTATGCTTTATCGTGTTGTTATGGTTGTTGTTTTGTAAATGATAGGTGGCAGAGAAATTTCGATAAGATACAGGATATTATTTTCATTGCGGTCATGCGCGGATATCATCATTCTTTTTTCAGCATTCAATATTTGCGCAGATTTTAGCACTTGAGAATATTCATAAGAAGCAATTCACCTTTTTTCAAAAGTCCTTCTTTGCATGCCAGCTTCGTTTGTGATGGACAAGGGGTTAATTGATTAAATATAAACAGGTTTGAAATGAAAGAAATTTATAATATTCAGTTTTTATTCAATATGTAAAATGATGAATGAGCATTCTGAATTATTGCATGAAATTTTCCTAAATCAATATCACGCGTCTTATTAAACTGAAGATGCTGATAAACAACCTGAATCTGCGGAGCAAAAACAACACCTTTATCCCCTGTTGCAAACGTTCTACCGCTCGTTAAAGAACCGCTAAACTGTTTACCCTTTAACGCCATAACCTTGCCCCGTGAAAGGGTCAAAACATCACCTTAAAAAGACCATACGATACCACCCCATCTATATAAAAACCCCTATCATGCTGCAAATTTCCATAAGCAGCAACAGACCATTTATTAAATGCGCTTTTTTTGCTTTGTTCAACATCCTGA
>NZ_JBHIRU010000089.1:0-1203 GCF_042197425.1 Bartonella sp. AA126HLJHH | reverse complement strand
ATAATTAGCAAAAAGGCATTGTATCTCCAGCATATTCAAGGAGATAAAACATGGAAACTCGCATTCCTGAAAACACACCATTTGAGACGAATTTTCTAGGAGAAACATCTCTAGAAGAAAAATATTCACTCTTTCACACACCCATTTCATGGTCCGCAATCTTTGCGGGACTGGTGACGGCTCTTGCCACCTCAATCTGCCTCTCTTTTCTGGTCGCCGCTTTAGGCTTAAGCCAAATGGATTTCACTTCTTCAACCCCATTTGAAGGCTCTTTCCTCTCCTTTGGCGTGGGTTCTGTTATCGTTACACTGATTAGCCTAGCCTTGGGAGGCTTTGTAGCTGGACGTTTTGCTGAAACCTCAGGGACGCTTCATGGCTTTCTCACCTGGGCTCTCATAACATTGCTGATGACCCTCCAAGCCATCCACGTGGTTTCTAGTACAGCAAAGATAGGAGCTAAAACGGCTCTAGAAAACAGCTCTATGGTCCAACAAACCGTAGACAGCCTAAAAAACAATATTTCCCCTGTACTTGCAAACTTAAACAGCGAAAGTCTTGAACAGTTTTTTGCAAAAAATAGTGACAATGATATCAATTTTGACCAACTTAGGAGTGAATTGCGCACCCTTCTCAATAAAAGCGACATTCCTGCTCTCAACCCTGATCGCTTAAAACAAACCTATCAAGCTGCACTCAATGATATTGGTTCTGCGATAACAGCTTTCAAAAATGATCCTTCTTACTATCGCACCACTTTAAAAAATCTTGGTGAACGCCTGTCTGATCGTGTAGAAGATCTCACGACAAAATTTGATCGAAGTGATATCATCAAGGCCCTTATGACCGATGGCATGTCCCGTGCGGATGCACAAACAGCAGCCAACCATGCTGTTCAACTCTATCAAAGCGCAGAAGAAAAGACCGAAAAAGCCATAAAAGTCCTTGAAGAACGGGCAGAAACACTTTCAGACAATCTTGAGGATACGATCAAGGGCGCCAAAAACACTGCGACTAAAGCCACAAAAACAGCCTCCAATATGGGGTGGTGGGGCTTTTTAGGAAGTCTGGTAGGCGCCATTATTTCCAGTGTTTTTGGCTATTATGGTTATAGAAGCCGTAAGGACACTTTCATGCTTTAAAACATCTACCTGTCTACCTTTAAAGCAAATACATAAAAAGCTGCACGCATAGTGCAGCTTTTTT
>NZ_JBHIRU010000088.1:0-1237 GCF_042197425.1 Bartonella sp. AA126HLJHH | reverse complement strand
TGAAACTTCAACTCCCAATAATCCATTTGTTGAAGTTTCCAATCAAGTCTACGCACGTCTCAAGCGCGCCAATGCTGTAAAACCTTTTATTGGAGTCAAAACAACAGAAAAACCTGAAAAGACAGTTGAACAAATTAAGCAAATAGAACAAGAAGCCGTACAAACATCAACTGAATCAGCAGCCGAAGAAATTCCACCCGAAAAACCAAAAGCTTCTAAAGTTTCCAAGTCATTAACACCTACCCCCAAAAAGGCTTAGATGTTGAAGTTAATCATCTACCCAAAATGGTATCTTCAACAGGTGAAGGAAGCCTTCACCAGTCTTCAAGCACCACGCCTTAATTGGGCTGTGCGTAATGCTCTAAACACCGCAGTAAAACAGTCGAACGCTTTGCAGAAAAACAAATTGCCGATGTTACATCTGTCCAATCAAAGCGTGTCAAAAAAGGCGTTTATATTAAAGAAAAGGCGACAGCAAGGTTTCTCGAGACAGATATCATTGGTTCTGTAACACCGATACCTCTTAAATTTTTTTAAGTAAACGAAACAAAACGCGGCGTAACTTACACACTGTTTGGAAAGAAAGAAATCTTACCCCATGGTTTTATCAAGGGAGGCAGTTTTCCAAAGCGTGTTGAATTGAAAATGGGAGGGAATGTGTTTCAAAGAGCAGATGGAGATCAATTCCCCATTACAAAACAAGAAGGACCTTCAATTGCTAAAGTGATGTCCAAGCCAGAGATTGCAAGTGCTATTGCACAATATGCCAATGAAAGATTAACTGAAAACATACAGAGACAACTTAAACGTCAAGAATATGCTGCTAATAAGAAAGGCTAGATTATGTTCTTAAACTTTATCTATATATTCCATATCCTTATGAGTTTATGCATTACACACTTTGATTGCAATTTTAAAAACAGATTATCACTTATGCTTTGTTTTTCCATAAAAAAGTTAATAAAATCAATGTAAAAGGCACTTCCCAGCGGGTTGGCTTCGTTGCGGGTCAAGCTAGAGCGAACTATCGCTAGCGACAGAATTTTTAATTTGACTGTACATTGTACACTTAACTCATTGATAAATAACAATTTCAATATGTACACTGTACAGTATGTGAAACGTTTTCTTAGCAAAAAGTAATTTTTGTTGCTGGACAATTCTATAGTAATAGGTATTTTCGAATCAGGTGCCTAGAAAACACCTTAAACACATAGCGGATTAGTTGCCGAAATAA
>NZ_JBHIRU010000087.1:0-1242 GCF_042197425.1 Bartonella sp. AA126HLJHH | reverse complement strand
AAACGCATTCCAATTGATCGGATTGTACAACCTGTAAAGACAAAACTCTAACACCCCAAAACCAGCCTTTTAACACAAGCGTGATTCACGCCACGGGGGAATTGCGCGCAAATCAAGGAAACCAACATGACAAATTCTACTTTTTTAAAAGAAATGGCAGAAAAATATGGATTTTCTGCTGAAGAATTTCGAACCACAATCATAAAAACTTGTATTGGAGATAAAAATGCTAATGTCATCACTGATGCAGAATTTGCCGTTTTTCTTTTTGTTGCCAATACTTATGGACTTAACCCTTTAACAAAAGAAATCTATGCATTCCCTAAAAAAGGCGGCGGCATCATACCCGTTGTTTCTATCGACGGTTGGATAAAGATCATCAAATCAAATCCTGACTTTGATGGCATGACCTTTCAAGATCAAATCAATGAGGATGGGAATATCATTGCTATCAAATGTGCTATTCGTCTCAAAGGGATTAAAGACCCTATCGAAGTCACCGAATATCGCAAAGAATGCGAACAAGACCACAGTGACCCTTGGAAAAAATACCCCGCACGTATGTTGCGCCATAAAGCCACTATACAATGTGCTCGCTATGCTTTCGGGCTTTCCGGTATTTATGAAGAAGATGAAGCAAAACGTATCAATGAAACAAACCATAACGTACAAACGAAGTTAGTTTCTTATGATGTGCTTACGCAAATCAAACAATTAATAAACATCACTCAAACAGAAGAGGAAAAAGTCCTTGAGTATGGACGAGTCCAAAAGCTTGAAGATCTTCCTGATGAAGTAGCACAAAGGATTTTGGATGTTTTGCAAAAGAGACAGCATGAAAAAGAACAATCTTTCCTACAACAAAAGCAAATAGAGGCGCCTATACAAGATGCCGAATATATTCACGTCCAAGATATCGAATATGGACCACAAGAACAAAGAACGGCGGTGTGAGATGGAACAAAGAACAGCAGAATGGTTTCAAGCGCGCTTGGGTAAAGTCACCGCATCTAATGTTTACAACATTATCAGTAAGACAGCAAAAGGATTGCCTACGAGCAAATATGAAGACTACAAAATCAAACTCATAACAGAGCGCTTAACAGGCGAAACAAGCCCTTATTATGAAACTGAAGATATGAGATGGGGTATTGAACATGAAGAAGATGCCTTGAGAGAATATGGCTTCATTTATGATGCCGATATAACAAAATGCGGCTTTATCCAACACCCCACAATAGA
>NZ_JBHIRU010000086.1:0-1328 GCF_042197425.1 Bartonella sp. AA126HLJHH | reverse complement strand
ATAATGATCTTGATTATTACAGTGATGAAGGGAGCATTGATGTTGAAAACGGTCGTCGGATGGTCACGCTTGTTGAAGGACATTATAAACAAAAATACAATAAAGTCAATAGTTTGTTTGTAATTATTTTATATGAATCCACTCAAGAATCCACACTTTTATACGTGATTCATTTGACTATTTTTTATATAAGATTGCCATGCATGAATAGATCCAAAAAAGCTAATCATAAAGAAGTTTAAGAAGAAAAAACAACTTCAAAATGTCCTTCAAGCGTTTTAACTTCTTTCGGATTAACAATAATCTTTATATCGTTTCCCAATTTTGCCAAACACTCAAGCATTTTCATTTCACTAATTCCTCGAAATTCTCCACTTAAGAGTTTAGACAGTTTTGGTTGAGTCATTTTCAAAAGTTGACTAGCCTGTTTTTGTGTTAAGTTCTTTTCTTTCAGAATTTGACTAATCTTATGAGCAAGTTGCGCTTTGATAAGCATCTCTCTGGAATCTGAAAAGCCAAGATCCGCATAAACATTGGAACTACCGTGAAAAACATTGATCATTTTAATTCCCTTCTAATTGTTCTGCTAACTTGAGACGTTCTTTAATCAGATTAATGTCTGGTTTTGCTGTTGCAATGCCACGGGTCGATTTTTTCTGAAAACAATGCAACACATAAAGAGATTTTTTATATTGTATCGTATAAACAGCGCGATAAGTTCCTTGAATATCGCGTTCAATAATTTCTAGAACATTGGCAGATCCAAACCCCTTGAGAACCTTAACATTTTCTCCTCTATCTCCTATCTGAGCAAGATAAAGAGCATAACCAATCCTTTGTTGAATAAGATCAGGAAGACTTTTTATATCTTTGAGTGAAGAACCAAGCCATATGATACGTTTTATTTTACTCATGATTATTAATATACTCATATGGGTATATTTTCAAGTGGCTATTCTAATTTTGTGATTTTTTAATAACTATTATTAATAAAATTGACTTGATAAAAATGGTAACAAAAAACCATAATTGTTTATTTGTTTTATGAAAAGCTGCTTTGTAAAAACCAACGCTTCCAAATGTAAAAAGAACGTTTTTTGCAGATATTTATTGAATATGCATTTGCTTTTAATTGGATTGATAAAGCTACCGAGCGTTTTGATTTGTTTGATACGTTTGATAGCCATAACAAGCGTTTATAGGCTCTCTCATTCAAATGAGTGATTAAAGATCATACGCACATTTACATTCCTTTTGATAAGTTTTCATATCTCTCATAGAGCGCTTGCAATATGATACGTTTTGTATATATGCATTCATTACTCCAT
>NZ_JBHIRU010000085.1:0-1347 GCF_042197425.1 Bartonella sp. AA126HLJHH | reverse complement strand
TGGAGCCTGCTGTGTATTTTCTGATGTCATAAAATACGCCCTCCAGATAATAAAAAACCCCGCATTTGCGGGGATTCAAAACTGCACTGTCCCTCGTTTAGATACAATACAACCAAGTACAGTGCTGTCATTAAATACGATTTGCTACACTTTGTCAACACTAAAATAACACATATTGATAATTTCAAAGGGAATCAGTTAAACAGCACTTATGAATAATTAAGGGTTCAAAATGATGAAATCATTATCCATAACACGCATCATAACATTTATAGCTTTCTTTTCTATATCAGCGCTACCTGCATCAGCGTCATTTGGATTTATAGACAAATTGACGCGTATGTTTACAAGTGTAGATACTATAGAGAAGTATAATCAACTTTACAATAAATACGTAAGTGAATCATATATTGGCTCTATGCATTCTGAAAAGGTACGCAAAGCAGAAGAACTTTCACTCAGAAATGGCGGAGAATATTCATTTTTTAACAAGGAAGATATATTGTATCGTCACATATCAGTTGTTGGTTGTGCATCCCTTATGAGTTTATTGCGGGGTGATTATAATAAGGAGATGTCGCAAATGGATCTACCCAATGTAATAAAGCGTTTACGCGATGAATATGATTGGAGTGAAAGCGATTTTATGTGGGCATACGACGTGGTCAATGATAACGAGGATCCAATGATTTATTATGCAAAAAAATTTATGACGGCTATAGATAAGCGTTACGATTTCAGAAAAGAACAAGTAGATAACATAGTATCTCACGTGAAAACAAATGATCATAAATGGTTAAAGGAACTCAGTGAACATTGCGGAAACTTACGAAGGATATACTATATAATGCAACCGTAATAGAGCTTGTCATTTACGATCAAAATGTTTCTGAAGCACATTAAGAGCAACGCGCAGTGAATTCACAAGGTGGGGTAGCATTTGATCTTCTATAACGAGGTACTGTAGCGCAGCGTGAAGATTGTACTGTCTATAAAGGCATTGTGCTTCTTTTAGTGCCTCTTGCGTGTTTATAAACTGCTCTGTTGCAAATTCTACCCATTTATCTCTTGCCTTATCATCAGATGATGATGGCATTTCGTCATAAATTGCATTAGGCAAGCCTTTTGCACAAAGGTAATTATTCCTTATCTGTAAATACTGTTGCGCGGCGTCGTATTGCTCTTGAGTAATCACGCCTTGCAAGCAAAGCCGCCCGATATAGGTACCAGAAAGTGGATTTTTTGCCTCTTGTAGCGTTAAACCAAAGCACTTTGCACGCATTTCTATTGCCAATTTATCAACGGCTTCACGCGGTGCTTTTGCACGTGATATACGTCCGTTTGGTT
>NZ_JBHIRU010000084.1:0-1433 GCF_042197425.1 Bartonella sp. AA126HLJHH | reverse complement strand
GGTGGTGATGCTGTTATCCTTGCGGAGAAGAATATTCGTTTGGATGCAGGGCGCACAACGGTTGACGGCGTGGAGACCGTATTAAACACCGAGGCGCTTTCTGCTGGGGGCAATGCAACGGTGATTGCCAAACAAGATATCACCGCCTCAGGGGTGGGGATCACTACCGGAGGTGATCTTGCCATGGCTACAGAAGAAGGTAACTTGACGATCGGTTCAGCAGAAACCCATTACCATGATGAACAGGGTGATGCCACCATGCATCATAAATCAGAAGTCAACTCTGGTGGCTCAACAACGCTTTCCTCTGGAAAAGATTTGAATATTCTAGGCTCTGATGTTCAAGCAAAGGATAAACTTCTCTTGCAAGCTGAGGGCAATGTTTCGATTGATGCCACACGCAACAGTATGGACAATCAGAATGGGAGTGAAACATCTCATGTTGCCTTGCACAATGGCTCTCATTTAAGTTCTGGAAAAGAGACCACTGTTCTATCGGGTGGCGATATCCATATGGCTGCTTCCGATATAGATGCCAAGGGCAATGTTGCTCTTGGCGCCCAAGGGGAGGTAACAATAGGGGTAAGAAACGATGAGATGGAGTATCATCTTCGCACCAAAAACACGAAAGTGGACATGCAAGCCTCTCATGCCGTTGGCTCTTCGATAAAATCGGGAGGTGACACCACTGTCATTGCAGGGCAGGATGGCAAACCGCATGATCTTAGCATTACAGGTAGTTCCATTGCGGCTGATGGCAAGGTGGGGCTGAAAGCCAGCAACGATCTCCTGATCAATAATGCAGAGGATAGCTTACATTATGAGATGTCGTATCACAAAGAGGGTGGGGTGTTTAGTAGCAGCAAATCTGAGCATAACAAGATGGATGTGCGCCAAGTTGTGGGGTCAAGCATAACAGGGGGTGAAGGCATTGCCATTGATTCCGGAAACAACACGGAAGTTGTAGCCTCGACGCTCGTAGCCGGTAAGGCAGAGGAAACGTCAGGAGAGAAAGCACTAGGAGATCAGAAAAAAGCGGATATTACCATTCACTCTGGGGGAAAGATTGTCATAAAAGGCGCCCAAGAACACTTGGATCAGCAAGCACAATCGTCATCAAGTGGCTTTTTGCATGAGAAATCGTCCGATACATCTCAATCTCATACCACAACGGTCTCCTCTATCCTTGGGGCAACGGGCAACATCGTGTTAGACGCACAAGGAGAAGCCAAGATTTCTGCTTCTCATCTTCTTTCCGGTCAAGATATCAATGTGAGCGGAGAAAGTGTGACGATTGATGGCATGACAGATCATCATAAGAGCCATTCAGAGACCCATGAAACAGGTTTTGGTGTGGGATCAGGCAAGAACTTTGTGTCGATATACGGGAGTGAGGGAAAGACAGAAAATGAAGAGAGTTTTGAACATCAAGG
>NZ_JBHIRU010000083.1:0-1489 GCF_042197425.1 Bartonella sp. AA126HLJHH | reverse complement strand
AATTGAAGAACGTGACAAGGAAATTAAACAACTGAAGCAAGAGCTTAAGCCGCGTGATGAAGCAGTAAAAGCGCCGCTTCATAAGAATAAGAAGAGTAAGAAGAAGGGTAAGTGAGGAGAGAAAGATGAGTTTAGTAGCAATTATTACGTTTTTTACTACCAATGCGGTTATGTTCTTTTGTGTTATCGCTATGTTCTTTTTTGTTTTGCTCTATCGCAATAGAGAACAAGAGCTCAAAACAGAACTGAAGGAAAAAGATATATTAATTGTAAAGTTAAATATGTCAATTGAAGAGTTGAAAAAGAAAGTACAAGAAAGAAGAGTTATAGGAACCTTTGGAGGTTATGATTCATGAAAAAGAACAAACTAATAAATACTTTTATCTTCTCACCTTAATAGGTGAGAAGATAAGTAAAACCTAATTCCCAATCTTATAAGATTATCATCGTTGATGACTTAATTTTCGAAAAAAGCTGGGCCAAAAGCGAACTTCAAGTGTTTTATGTGGGTCATATGATGAAGTATGTTCTAAGATAAAGATCAGAACGGATAGTTTATCATGATTTTCTGTTTCTATGGAGCGAATTTTTAATTCCCATCGAAAACTATACCCACCATTCACTGTAAATAGGTCAATTCCTCTTTCTAATACGTTGTTTTGGATGACAGGATTTGTTGTAACGGGAGTTATTAAATCGATACATTTGGGAGATGTTTTAAGAATGCTTCTTGGAGAGCTTTGAGAGTATGGATAAGGAGTTGGATAGAATGCTTGAACGAATTCGAAAGGGCTATTTTCATCTATTCGTATATAGTTCATTTTCATTGGTCGGTCTGTGGGGTTTTTGATGGAAAATTCTATGAGAATACCTTCTGGTGATAGATCTTCAGGTTTAAGATTAAAGATCTCAACTTTCATCTTTGGTCCTAAACCTTCTGCTATGTTTTCTGTCCACAAAGTTTCTAAGGAATTTCTTATCATTTGGGGAAGGTCTTTTTTCAATATACTTTGTCTTTTGAATGTTGCGAGTTCTGTTTCAATGTTATTCAATTTATTGTTCATGTTAATTGTAATGTCAGTTAATTCTACAAAATTTTCTTGCATATTTCTCATATCTCTTTCTCCTCCGCTTTGGGAAAACAGTAATTTTATAAAATACGTTTTGTATGGAGAGGAGCGGTGATTAACACGATTCTTTGTTTTGATCTAGGTACCAAAACGGGGTGGGCGATACGTGGTGCAAGTGGTGACATGTTCAGTGGTACCGTGAATTTTCAATCACGCCGTTTTGAAGGCGGTGGAATGCGTTACTTGCGTTTTAAACAATGGCTATCAGAAATAAAGCAGACAGCAGGTCAAATTGACGTGGTGTATTTTGAAGAGGTGAGGCGTCATAAAGGTACAGATGCCGCGCATGTTTACGGTGGTTTGTTAGCAACGTTAACGGCGTGGTGTGAACAGCATCAGATACCGTATGAGGGGATACC
>NZ_JBHIRU010000082.1:0-1493 GCF_042197425.1 Bartonella sp. AA126HLJHH | reverse complement strand
ATGATATTAAAGCCGCCATCACCCGCTTTGATGCCTGATTGCTCCACAACACTATGATAATCGCTAGAGGATTTATCGTTTTGGAAAGAGGCGCTCATGGACCCCCCACCACCCGTTTGTCCAGCACCAAACCCAACAGAAACAGAGTTTTGCTTACTGGAAGTTTGTCCCGTATCACTGCGGCTGGTAATGGAAAAATCACCCCCTACTTCCATTTCTACACGCTCTCCAGAAACCACGGCGCCTGCCAATGTGGTGTTTGCCCCACTCGTGGTATGAACAGTGCCGGTGCCTATAATATGGCTGTTTTTGTGTTGAACTTCCTCACTGGAACCTTCCCCTTGACTAAAAGAAGCACTGCCCGTTGCCCCTGCGCCACCCGTGCCATAACCGGTGCCAACACTCATTGAAGAACTTTCACTGCTGTTTTGTGTGCTTTGCGTGTTTTGTGCACTTTCAAAGATGATATCTTTACCTGCTTCCATGGTGATCTTTCCGCTCTGTGCATCATTTTCCAGCACATAGATTGGATTGGTACCAGCGATAATATCAGCGCCAACACCATGAATGCTGCCTTTGTGGGCTTGCATGTTAACAGCGCGTCCGCCTTCTATGCTATCTGTCACCGCTGTGGAGATTTGAGAAGAGGCTTCTGTTTTCTCAGTTTTAAAGCCCACGGTTACACTGCCAGATGCACCAGCCATATTGGCAAGAGCATCCTTGGTGGAGCCCCCCAATCCTCCTAATGAGCTACTCAGTCCTTTGGTTACGTTCCCCTTTTCCCCCGTATTGCCAGTCAGCCAATTAACAAAGGTTTTGCCTTTACTATAAAGATGACTGATTTTCATGCCAGTCAGTATGCCATTAATAACTGTATTGTTACCATCCTTATTATTCATGTGATCTGCGGCATCTTTTAGTCCTTGTACCGTACCAAGGACACCAATATCAACGGAAGTTGTCACACCAGCAAAAGACTTTTCATGTGTCTCTTTGCCGTTAGAGGTATCATAGCTTTCTGAAAGCGTGATATTATTGCCGGCATCAATGTTGACATCACGATCCGCCGAAACAATGGCTGCTTGCATATTTACATCATTGTCAGCAGTAATCTGCACATCTTGGCGTGCCGTGATGTGTGATTGTGTGGAAGTGGTTTCCCATTGATCGCCCGTATCTTTGGCGCTTGCAATCCCAATACCTACAGAAGCTCCACTTTTGCTCTTTCCAAACTGAATGCCAAAACCTGTGCGTTCTTCTTTGCTGTTTGACTTATGGCTATTATGACCCGGTGAAATATTCACATCATGGGCGGCCGAAAGATTAATATTCTCACCTGCAAAATCAGAGCCCACCACGTTCACATCTTTTTTGGTGGCGGTGATGGTGATATTGCCATCCGCATTGAGAGAAGAGCCTTGATGTTCAAAACTCTCTTCATTTTCTGTCTTTCCCTCACTCCCGTATATCGACACAAAGTTCTTGCCTGATCC
>NZ_JBHIRU010000081.1:0-1500 GCF_042197425.1 Bartonella sp. AA126HLJHH | reverse complement strand
ATCTACCTACTTTTTATAAGGCACCCTTAAGGTTCCCTTATGCAATATTTCCACCAGCAACTCCAATGATAGAGCAAATGCGAGCGTTACGCGGCTTTAAATCTAGTACCCATAGGTGTTATGGTAATGCGGGTGATGCGTGTGAACGTGATTATGAAACACATCATAATGATAATACAAAAATTTATGCACCTCATGCAATTTTGGATAATTTAGGTTTAGGTTATTTATGGAGAAAAAAATGAATACACTGTTTAAATTATTGAGTGGGATAGTTTTATTAAGTATAGCTGGATGTGACATTGAAAACATTGACAAACCTGCTCCAGGGTACGTGAATATGTGGGAGAAGACAGGAGCAGATTCTACTGAGGTAGGAAAAGCCTTATTAGAATGTGGAATGCCGAGTCTTATCGATCCTGATTCAGAAAATAGAGAGAGAAGCAACAATGCAAAAGCAACAACTTATGCTTGTATGATTCAAGCAGGATTTCACTATAAAGATAAATGGGGAGGAACTTGGTGTCAAAACTATAAAGCCGAAAACTTGCCCATTTGTCAGCCTAGTGCTGTCATCCCGAAGAGAAGTGTCGAAAAGCGCTTAAACAGCCCGTTTTGTAAAAGGTATAAAAATGCATCTGAATGCAAGCCTTAAGTCTTTCTTGTAATGACCAACAATGCGCCATCCTTGCCTTTGCTTGGAATGGCCGGATTGTTCCATCAGCCAACCATCTCAACACCCGAGCCTCCATAATTGTTATGGTGATGCGAGTGATGCGTGTAGATGGAATTACGGTTCATTTGGTTTTAACAAACTTTATTCAACGAGAACAGGGAACAAAAAATGAAAATGTTGTTTAATTTATTAAGCCTGCTCATTCTGTTAACGGTTACTGGATGTGATATTGAAAACATTGATAAACCTCCTCCAGGAGAAGTAGCAGGGTGGAAGAAGCCAGGAGCAGACTTTACCGAGGTAGGAAAAGCATTGCTAGAATGTGGCATGCCACACCTTAATTATCTTGAGGATGAAGTTCGAAAGCTAAGCAACAATGAAATAGCAACCATTGATGCTTGCATGATTCAATCAGGTTTCCGTGATAAAGGGAGAGCTAGCTGGTGCTCTCCTTTTAACGGTAGAGACCTCCCCATTTGTCAGCCTGGTGCTGTCATCCCGAAGAGAAGTGTCGCAAAGCGCTTAAACAGCCCGTTTTGTAAAAAGTACAAAAATGCGGATGAATGCCAACCTTAAGTTTTGCTGTTTGTGACGATCAACAATCCGCCATCTTTGCCTTTGCTTGGAATGGCGCGATTGTTTCCTCACGCACATTATTTAACGGATGAAGAACAACAGAATTTACAAAAAGGTTCTGATGGCAAGGTTCATGTTTTCCTCAATGGTATTTTTACAACACCAGATGATGCAGCCCATAATGCGGTTCAGTTGGCTGATAACAAGAATGATCCACACTATTTTCTGATGTTCCCTCATAGCGATTC
>NZ_JBHIRU010000080.1:0-1510 GCF_042197425.1 Bartonella sp. AA126HLJHH | reverse complement strand
AAGCACTTGGTATTCAATTAGGTAGGTATCAAAATGAAAAAAATTGAAAAAAATAAAAAATACGTATTGACTTTAAAAGGTCATTCTGTTAAACGAATCATTAAGTGCTAGAAACACTAAACATGTAGCGAATAGATTACGAAACAATCTTTTCCTGCTTCAAAATTTGGCTTTATTTTTATGCTATTATTGGCATATAACGATTTTGTCGGGTGTGGTTACGCTATACAATACCCTTATGGGAAAGGCGTGACGACGGACTACATGCCGTGTTTCTAGCGCCCGGCACTCTTTTAGAGTGTCAATAGAAATTTTAAACATGTAGGAGTTCCCTATGAACAATTTAGTAACAATCAACAATGCTGGTATTGCTGTCACAACTTCTTTGAAAATTGCAGAGGGTGTAGGTAATAAGCACAAAACAGTTATACAGTTGGTTCGTCAAAATATTAAAGACTTTGAAGAACTTGGAAGGGTCGCATTTGAAATGCTACCCTTTGAAACCAAGGGTGGAATACAAAAGAGAGAAGTTGCCATCCTTAATGAATCACAAGCAACTCTACTGATGACATATATGCGCAATAATGACACGGTGCGTGCATTTAAAAAGGCGCTTGTTAAAGCTTTTTATGAATTAAAAAGCCAATCAAAAAATCATGATTTATTCTCTAGAGATAATGATTTATTTTCTTATGAAAGTTTAAAAGCTCCTGAGGGAATTGGTAAAGTTTTGGGAATGATTGCTGCGCGTTTATCGTATGTAAATGATCTACAAAAAGAGCTTGATCACTACAAATTGGTTACGACAGAAGCCAAGCGTGTCTTAACAAACGCTATTGCAAAAGCAGCATAAGACAGCAGCGGCGGTGCGGGGGCGCCCCTCTTTAAAATTCTTTCATTCAAAAATTTGTTTAAATATTAGATTAGGAGTTACCTATGACCACTAAAACTGTATCCAAAAAATATGAACTTACTAATGAAACTACAGAAGTTAAAGACCATCTCTATGGTAGAGTTAGAACACTTTATCGCATTAGAGCTTTAAGAAGTTTTGGAGGTGTTAAAAAAGGAGATTTAGGGGGCTTTATTGAAAGTGAATACAACTTATCACATGATGGCAATTGCTGGGTTGGTGATGATGCCAAGGTTTATAATGCTGCTATGGTTTGGGGGCATGCGAAGGTTTTTGAAAATGCAATAATTTGTGATGAGGCGTGTGTTAATGGGTTTGCGAAGGTTTACGGTAATGTACGTGCTTATGGAAAGGCAATTATTGGTGGCAGGGCGCGTGTTTTTGGAGATACGCAACTTATTTTGGGGGCATGGGTTACAGGAAGAAAAGAGATTTCTACAGGTTTAATATCCTTTTGTAGATAGATAAAGACTGTAGAGGAATTGATTAAAGCGGCTGTGGCGTCTAAAAGATAGAATAAAAAAAAGCCGCGTCCTTTAAGACACGGCTTTTATTATCAAAACAGCTAGCGATCTAAATAAACGATTAAAAGAAATA
>NZ_JBHIRU010000079.1:0-1538 GCF_042197425.1 Bartonella sp. AA126HLJHH | reverse complement strand
TATGAAACCTTTGCGCCGTTAGAGCAGGTTGTTAATGCAAGGAAAGAAGCAGAAAAAGCCATGGCGCGTGCGAATGGCGCGCAACAGGTTGCAGAAGAGGCGAAAAAAGTATCGGAAAGAGCGCTTAGCGAAGTTACCAAAACGGGTGAAGCGGTTACAGCAGTAACGACAACGGCTAATCGTGCAAAAGATACAGCGGATACAGCCAAGGGATTAGCCGAAGAAGCCAAGGGTGCCTCTGAAGCCGCCAAGCAAATGGCAGAAGAGGCGAAGGCAGGATTTGATAGAGCTACAGGGGAAATAAGTAGTACGAAAGGTTCATTGGCTACGGCATTGCAAAGTTTTGTAGAGGTCAAGCAGGCAAGTGAGAACGCCGTCCATGTCTCGACAGAAGCAAAGAGATTAGCCGATGAATCGAAATCCATTGCTGAACGTGCAGAACAAACAGCGAGAGATGCTTCCCAAACAGCAACAGAGACGACGCAAGTAGCCGCAACAGCGGTAGCAACGTGTCATGAAGTTAAGACAGTAGCGACACAAGCAAGTATGAAGGCAGATGGAGCCAAACAGACAGCCGCTGATGCGAAGGATATTGCCGAAGAAGCAAAAGGTTTATCGGAACGGGCGACATCTTCTGTTAGAGAACTTACAAAAACAGCGTCTCAAGTACAAACGGCAGTAGAGAAGGCATTAACGGAGTCAAGAGAATCCAAACAGATAGCAGAGTCATCTAAGACACTCTCAGAAGAAGCCAAACAACTTGCAACAGAAGCCCAAAATGCCTCTACCAATGCGCTTACAGAAGCGAATGCAGCGAAGGATAAAGCATCTACAGCGCTTACCTTAGTCAATGATGTCAAGAATATTTCTGAAGAAGTGAAAGGTATTGCAGAAACGGCATTATCGACCGCTACCACAGCTAAACAGGCTGGTGATGAGATCGGGCAAAAAGCTTTAGAAGCGTTAACGAAGTCGAGTGAAGCTAAGAGTTTAGCGGAAACAGCTCATAGCACAGCAGTAAGTTCACAGCAGACAGCCGCTGATGCAAAAGCTAAAGCCGAAAGTGTAGAGACAGTTGCGAATACAGCGAAGAGCACAGCAGAAGAAGCCAAGAATGTAGCGGATAGAGCAACAGAGAAAGTAGAGCAAGCTGTAAGAGAGGCTAGCGATGCGAAATCTAAAGCGGAAAGTTTAAAGACTGTTGCGACTGAAGCGAAATCCACGAGTGAACAAGCAAGTCAAACAGCCTCTAATGCTAAAAGTTTATCAGAAGAAGCAAAGGTTAAAGCAGAAAGTGTAGAGAGAGTTGCGAATGAAGCAAATCAAACAGCGACTTCTTCGAAGAGCGTATCAGAAGAAGCAAAAGAAGAGGCAAGTAATGCCAAAGCGATAGCCTTAGAAGCGAAAAGTGCAGCGGATACAGCAACAGCGACGGCTCATCAAGCCCAACAGAGTGCAGAGGAGGCTACAAAATTAGCTTCTGAAGCGAAAGCGGTAGCAGAGTCTGCGGCGCGTTCAGGAGAGACGGCAGGGCAGGT
>NZ_JBHIRU010000078.1:0-1602 GCF_042197425.1 Bartonella sp. AA126HLJHH | reverse complement strand
TTGACCCTTGAGGGACGCCCTGAAATCATGGCGGATCAACCTCTCATCCTTCAAGGGTTTCGTGGGCAAATCAATGGACCATGGAAAGCTGCAACCGTCACCCACCGCTATGAAAAACAAAGCGGATACACCACAGAAATCACACTAGAAGCACCAAACAAGGGAAAAGAAAGCAATGAGAACATCAAACATGCTAAAAACAGAAAATCCAAGAGATAATTTTGCTTCTTCTTTTCGTCAACTTCCCCATAATATTGAAGCAGAGCAGGCATTACTTGGAGCAATCCTGATTAATAATAATGCACTCGATCGCGTTTCAGACTTTCTTAAAGCAGAACATTTTTTTGAAAGGCTACATCAAAAGATCTTTGAGATTGTCTTACAAATTATTCAAAATGGTCATCTTGCAAACCCCATTACAATCAAGCCCTATATCCAAATGGAAGAAAAAATTGGAGATATTACTGTATACCAGTATGTTGTTCGCTTAGCCACAGAGGCAGTCACTATTATTAACACTGAAGATTATGGACGCGTTATTTACGATCTTTTTATCCGCCGGTCTTTGATTAATCTTGGCAATGAAGTTGCCAATACAGCCTTTGATGCGCCTGTAGAGCTCACGCCTACCCAACAAATTGAAACGATTGAAAATCAGTTATTTGAGCTCGCCGAAAAAGGAAAATATGGGGGTGGGTTTGAAAACTTTGATACAGCCATTGCAAAAGCACTTAACATGGCAAGCGCTGCAAAAAAGCGTTCTTCAAAACTCTCAGGGATAGCTACCCATATCAAAACCCTTGATGAGAAAATGGGGGGGCTACAGCCATCTGATTTGATTATCATAGCTGGACGCCCTGGGATGGGGAAAACCTCTCTGGCAACCAATATTGCTTTTAATATTGCCAATGCTTGCAAGCGTCATGATAACAGCCAAGCCAATGAAGGGGGTATAGTAGGATTCTTCTCACTTGAAATGTCATCCGAACAGCTTGCAACTCGCATTATCTCAGAACAAATAAAGGTTTCTTCTTCTGATATGCGTCGTGGTAATATCTCAGAAGAGCAATTTACCAACATCATTTACGCAATGCGTTCCTTACAAACAATCCCTCTTTATATTGATCAAACGGGGGGTGTCTCCCTTGCACAATTGGCCGCACGTGCAAGGCGTCTTAAACGACAACATGGTCTAGATGTCTTGATTATCGATTATATCCAACTCATGACAAGTGGTTCAAAGCGTTCATTAGAAAATCGCGTTCAAGAAATTACAGCCATTACCACCGGATTAAAAGCACTTGCAAAAGAACTCAATATTCCCATCATTGCTCTGTCACAACTTTCGCGTCAAGTTGAAAACCGAACCGATAAACGTCCGCAACTCTCTGATTTACGTGAATCTGGTTCAATCGAGCAAGATGCCGACATTGTTCTGTTCGTTTATCGTGAAGAATATTATCTCAAAAATGAAGAACCCAAAGAAAGCACTGCTGAGTATAACAAATGGCAAGAGGCAATGGAGCAAGCCAAGGGTAAAGCCGAGGTTATTATAGCAAAACAACGCCATGGTCCGACAGGAATCGTTCCCCTTGCCTTTCA
>NZ_JBHIRU010000077.1:0-1605 GCF_042197425.1 Bartonella sp. AA126HLJHH | reverse complement strand
AACAATGTGATTTGTGCTGTGATAAAAACGTATCATAAAATTTATGAACTGTTATGAATGATATCGGCTTTTCATTTTATTTGAATACACACATGCGTTATAATATTTACATCATGATTTGCTTTTTATGGTCTATTCATACATGCCAATCTTATATAAAAAATGGTCAAATGAATCACGTATAAAAATGTGGATTCTTAAGTGGATTCATATAAAATAACTTCACACAACCTATTGACTTTATTGTGTTTTTTGATATTATACTGAGTACTATCTCTGATAAACGCAATGGAGAGAGAATGAGTTGAATCTGATAGGCTTTATCCGGCGTGGGATAAAGATGTAATTTCCTATCAAAATAACTGTAACAAACCGGCGTTCCTTGCTGCTCTGATGATAACAAAGGCTCTAAAGAAACATGGTCCTTACATTCCAAGGCAAACTTATGATGTTGATCAGAACTCAGATAAACGTTTTTGATTTTAACAGCACTTTCGATATGGCTGGTAGTGCTTGCATCATAAACACCTTGTCCCGCCCGTGTCTCAAACACCACATCACGGCTTTCGTTAAAGTAAAAGGTCTCCCGTTCACAAAAACGAATGGCTGCAAAAATGCTTTCTTGGATTTGTTGAACATACTCATCGGCTATGTCATCAATCTCATCTTGAATAACCGACACTAAGTGCGAAAGTGTTCTCTTATGACGATAAACATCTCGCTTTACTGGTATCGGTCCTCCGGTCTTAACCCGAATATAATGACGTGTCATCAAAATACCTTTCAGTAAAAATTATTACTATTGATATTATATAGTTTGTGTAGTATAGTACTCAAATGGTATTCATTCATAAAACGATAGAATTTGATACTTGGCTTAAGAAACTTAAAGATAAAAGCGTTAAGGCTATTATTCTTCAACGTATTGTCCGCTTAAAACAGGGTCTTTTCGGTGATGTTAAATTCTTTAATGGCATAGGTGAATTACGTATCCATTATGGTGCTGGTTACCGAATTTATTTTACCCAAAAAGGCTCTGATTTTATCCTTTTGTTATGTGGTGGAGATAAATCAACGCAGAAAAAAGATATTGAACAAGCATTAAAGTTAAAAGAGGAGTACAGTGATGAAAATAACCCCCTTTAAACCAGAAGAATATCTTGAAGACATTGAGGTACAACAAGCATTTCTTAATGAAGCCTTTAAAACCGGTGATGCCTCTCATATAGCAGATGCCCTTGGTATTGTTGCACGTGCTCAAAATATGAGTGCCTTAGCAAAAGAAACCAATCGCGAACGCAGTGGATTATACCGCTCTTTAAGTAAGACTGGTGACCCTAAACTTTCTACCTTAGTCGCTGTCTTATCTGCCCTTAATTTGCAACTCTCTGTACAGTCTTCTACTTCATAAACTGAGAGGGAGTTAATAAATCTCTCCCCTCAATTTCAGTGATTGGTTACAAATTCAACGACTATACTTGCTTGACCAGCTTGTACTGTCTTATCAGCTTTAGCATAGAGAGTAAGTTCTTCATCATAAGGGACAAATTCCTTCTGATTGGTGGGCTTAACCTCTTTTACTGCCTGTTGTTTGATTTCCGCTTC
>NZ_JBHIRU010000076.1:0-1825 GCF_042197425.1 Bartonella sp. AA126HLJHH | reverse complement strand
ACCTGCCCTGCCGTCTCTCCTGAACGCGCCGCAGACTCTGCTACCGCTTTCGCTTCAGAAGCTAATTTTGTAGCCTCTTCTGCACTCTGTTGGGCTTGATGAGCCGTTGCTGTTGCACTATCCGCTGCACTCTTGGCTTCTTCTGCTGTGGTCCTCGCTGTATTTGCCACTGTAACAGCGCTTTCTGATGCTACTTTAGCTTCCTTAGCTACGCTTTCTGCTGTTGCTGTCGCTGTCGCTACCGATTGTTTTACTTCCTCCACTAAACCTTTTGCCTCAACAGCTGTCGTTTTACTTTCATTGGCTAACGTTGCTGCCTGATCTGCTACTTTCTTCGCTTCAGCGGCTTGAGACAGTGCTTCTGAAGCATCTTGTTGCGCTGTTGATGTCTCTAACGCCTGTTTTGCTTCTTGCACCATAGTCTTGGCTTCAGAAGCTGTAACTGTCGCATCATCTGCCTTCTTTTCGGCTCTTGCGGCTTTCTCTTCTGCCGTCTCTGCTGTGCTCTTAGCTTCTTGCGAAAGGACATGAGCATCCTCTGCTTTATTCTTCGCTTCCACCGCTGTGTCTTTTACACTATCCGCTAACTGCTTTGCATTATTCGCTAACGTTTCTGCTAAATGTGCTGTCGTCTTAACTTCTTCAACCAATTGTTTGGCTTCACCAGCTTTAGTCTTGGCTTGTGTAGCAACGTCTTCTATTGTTAAAGCCCTCTGCTCTACTCCTTCTGCTGTCCTTTTGGCTCCCTCAGCTGTATTCTTGACATGATCAACCGATTGCTTAAGATCATGAGCTACCGACAGAGCTTTAGACGCCGTTTCTTTTGCATCACCGGCTACCGAAGAGGCTCTATCAGCTGTCATCTTGGCTTCAGAAGCTGTCGTGAGAGCTTGCCCACTGTTCGTTGCTGCTGTTTCTGCAACATTCTTCACCTCGCCCATCACCTGCTTGGCATCATCAAAAGCGCTCTTGGTTTGTTCGGAAAGTGTTTTTGCATCTCCTGCCGTTGCCTTGGCTTCTCTTGCCTCTGTCAAAGCTGTCTCTACTGTGCTTTGAACTTGTGTCACTCTTTGAGAGCTTTCCGTGACCGTTGTCGCCACTCTATCAGCTGCACCTTTAGTATCATCCGCAATACGCTTGGCTTCTTGCGCTAACCTCTCAGCCGCTTCTGACTTCATCTTGGCATCTTCTGAAGAGGTTTTCGATACCTCTGCTGTTGTCTTGGCGGCATTGGATACTGTTAATGCCGTATTTGCCTGCTCTAAAGCTGTCTCTGCTGTCGTCTTGGCTTCAGAAGCTACAGTAACTGAACTCGCTGCTGTGTCTGCTATAGTTTTCGCTTGATCTGCTGTTTGTTGCGCCCCATTCGCACGCGCCATGGCTTTTTCTGCTTCTTGCCTTGCATTAACAACCTGCTCTAACGGCGCAAAGGTTTCATACGAATACAAAGATGCCGTCCCTAAAAGCTTCGGAACAACAACACTGTCTTGAGAAGTTCCTGCTATCATTTCTTCTCTCGTCGCGACAGGTATCAAATATTCATGTTCATGATCGGGTATCTTCATCTGCTTTATTCCTTCATTCAGAGGGCTTCATCCAATGAACACTCTTTCAAATCTTCAAGCTCTTCTCTTAAGGTTTCTAAGCGCTTCTCTAAATCTTTCAGTGAACCATCAAGCTCCGTTTTCAAAGCTGCTTTCAGTAAATCAAAAACGCCATTAAGCGGCGCATGTACAAATACTTCCCCCGAATACAAAACGACCCGTACTTGAGACGGGTCGCTAATCTCTGATATCGCAAACGGTTTTAATGACATTTCAACTCC
>NZ_JBHIRU010000075.1:0-1975 GCF_042197425.1 Bartonella sp. AA126HLJHH | reverse complement strand
TATGCTGATTTCTTCAGAAGAGAATTTTGGAGTTACAGCACTGGAGTTTTTTGAAAGCCATGTCAAGGTAGCTTTAGACAAAGTGTTAGCTTGGGCGCAAGCACAGGATATTAAGAAAAAATTACGTAAAAAAGCTGCTAATCATTCTCTCGTTGCAAAGGCTCTACTCGGCGATACCGAAGCTTTAAGGAATTACAAACCTACACCTCAATTATATACACCAGAGTTTTCTGATTATGAAAAGATGACACAGGTTGAGCGCGTCATCTTTTTTGCTGAAGCTTATAAAAATAATGAATTGGATGACATTTTAGCACGCAAAAAACCGAAACAGCGTTTGATGAGTCTTACAGCAGCAACGCGCATTCTTAAAACCCAAGGGTGGTTTGTTACGGAACCTGGAAAAATGTGGCTGATTTTGCCCGACCGCTTCATTCAATTTGATTTTGGTTTTATCCGTCTTCATGATGATTATAATGTTCATCTTGAAGCAGGGATCTCCAACGAAGATATTTCTGTCGCTTGCCATTATATTCACGATAGTAGAAAATGTAGGCAGATATCAGCTACAAATATTTATCAGTCTTTTAATACGATTGAGGGAGGGGTTTTTAGTGGTGTTGGTAAAGGGATTGATATTCGTTTAGAGACATTAAATGAGCAGGAGCTTATCAAAATTTCTGAGCGGGTGATACAATGGGCGCGTGCTCAGGATTTAGAAGCAGCGATAGAAAGCAAAGCGCTTGTTCAAAAATATAGCTCTTGTCCCGATATTCCATGGCATTTGGCTTGTTTAGCATTAACAGGTCAAATTGATATCCTGAAATCCTATCAAAATGCCGTAAAAGCAGGTACGATTTCTGAATATTTAGATGACGATGATGTGGAAAAATATGTTAATCACGCTGTTCAATTTGCTGAAGGACATCTGAGCGTTTTAAAGGAGCGAGAGGCGGCGGATGCACGTATTGATGTACAATCTTTAGCTCTCCTTAATACAGTTTCTGAAACATTAAAAATGATGAACTGGACAGTCTATCGTGATAAAAATTACAATCGTAATGCTTATTTTATAAGCAAAGACCGTATCATTAATATAGTGTACGACCTTGATACAAAAGGAAAAACACTGATCGTTATATTCAAGGCTTCACTTTCAACACTTGCCTTTTCCACTGCTCATAGGGGTGTTTTTCCCGAGAATCCTCAATATATAGCTCTCAAAGAGGCAGAAGAAGTTTATACAGTTTCTAGTGTTGAAGTTGAAGAAGGCAAACTAAAGCAAATCTGTGTGGATATTCTTAAATGGGCTGATAACCAAAACACCAACCAAATCATCTATGATTATGCGGCGTTGCCAACAAAAAGTGAATTTTTCCTTGCAGAATTTCACCTTATTGCACTTATTTTGACTGGCAATGTCAAAAAACTTAAGTTTTATAAGGAGAGTTTTCAAAGAAAAAACCGTCTAGGCTTTGTAGATACTATCACAAAATATGATATTGACAACGCGCTTAATCTTGCCCAGCGTTATTGAACAGGTTTTCCTAAAAACGCTCCGATTTTAAGCTTGGATCCGCAAACAGCATCTGTTGCTTCTAAAACAACTTCTGTTGAAGTGGCAGAGGAAGTGGATGAAGCGGATGACACTGATGATCGTCTCACTATGGAAAGTGCTCATGCACTTTTAAAAAGTCTAGGCTGGTCAACCGAGAAAATCAATGAGAATGACCATATGGCAAGCTATCAATTGGCTGATCGTGAAGTAGACATTCTTTATAACGACGAAATTGCCAAAGATTACCCACAATTTGATAGCGCCTTTATGATTAGCACGGGCATTCTTTCCACCGCTTGTAAATTCATTGATCCTACCTACACGGAAGATATTCCAGATTTACAGCTTAATTTTGAAGCCAAGGGATTAGAAATCTTTGAACCAGAAGTTACTGCGGATCGCTTAAAGCAAGCACTT
>NZ_JBHIRU010000074.1:0-2084 GCF_042197425.1 Bartonella sp. AA126HLJHH | reverse complement strand
AAAACGAAGCTTATTAAATCCATTTTGAACGAATTGAGAAAAAATGCAGAAAAATGCTAAAAAAGCCGATAATTTTTTCAAAAGAGTTTTTAAATGCTGTTTATCCACAGTCCATGAGAGAGATCAGATCAGCAAAATAGTGAAATTTGCTGTTTATTTTATGGAAAAAGACAAATGAAGCATGTGCTTTTAAAATATCATAATGATTATTTTGATAGGTTTTATGAGTCACTAAAATAATCTAGTTTGTTAGTTCAATTTACAGACACAAACTGACAAATATATATTATTGATTGTATTTAAGGTTGTATTGTCGATATAGGTTGTATCGTTAAAATACTAACCTATTGAAATATAATGTTTTTAATTTTCTCTCATTTAAAAAAAATAATATAGGAGCTAGAATGAACTGACAAGACTGACAAAACTCTTCTGATAAGGTCCTCAGATCATTTGCTTTTGGAAAAAAGTTCCTTGATGAGAATGCCATAAAAAGAGTTTTGCGTGGTTGTCTTAAAGACTTCAAAAGAGATTTCTTTATTGTTTTATGCTGTTGTTTTTAACCAAAGGATTCCATTCATACCGTCTATCAGGACGCCGACCTAATTCATTCCCCTCTATAGGAAATTCACGAATATAGTTACAACGACATAAAAGCTCTAAAGCTTGCTTAACGGCTCCATTGTTTTTTAAAGATCTCCAACACCGTCTATAGATATCTCTTGCCGTAAAAACATTGGGTAAAAGATCACAGCGCTCTACAATTAATTTTGCACGCTCTGCTGTTAATGTATCATTCGCCGCATAAAGACGTTTTGCATGACTTATCAGATATTCTTCCCAATATAAGGCTCTCTCAAGGGCATCTCTATTGATTTCAAAACGCCCCCCTTCACTCAATTCAAAAATCAATGCAAGGGTTGGTATGGTTTTATTCATTTTCAAAAGATGCGCTTGTAAACTTGATGAGAAATGACCTCCTTTGATTGTTCTTTGAAAATTTTCCCACCATACACGAAACATTTCTTGAGCTTCAGCAGAAAAGCGTATGGTAATAGGGTGTTTTGGTGATCCTAATGGTTTATTATAAAGAGAACGAAAAATTTCTTGATAACTTTCCCATGCCTTTTGATTGGGAGGTCTATCAACCCATAACCGCTCTTTTCGTTCATCGGGCCACACCAGCATTTGAAACCGTTGCAATAAGCCGTCATTATTTGTTCCATGGTGCATTGCTTGAATAATGGGAATAATCCGTGAAGGTTGAATGCCCCCAATAATGGAAATGGTTGCATTGGGAATAAAAATGGTTCCACGTCCTATACGGTCATAGGTGTATGATTTTTTGCCATTAAAAGCTGTTAGATAGAAAGAACGGTCTGATTGATATTCCTTCCGTTCCAAATCGGATAAAAAACCAGATAATTCATCACGAACCAACAATAAACCACGGGGGTTTTCTTTTAACAATTCCCCAAGCTTTTCGACGGTCACATCGTTGACAATAAGACGTCGTTTATTAAGCGTGTCATCTTCCTCACTTTCTTTATGTTCAAGAGATTGAGAAAGAAGAGCAAGGGCTTGTTCCTCGTCTTGATCTTTGAGTGCTTTGTAGGCTTGTTTTTTCTTTTCTCTTTTGTCTAATTCAATAAGAATATCTTTTGTTTCTTGCTGTTTTTTCTTCTTTAACCATTCTTGATGCCATTCCTCTTGAAAAACATCAAGAGGTGCTAAAGCAGCTTCCATGGTATCTGTTTTCATAGTTGAAGGTTCCCCCACAATGGCACCCCAGAGATTAGGAACAATTTTCCAATTGGCATGTTGTTTTGGAGAAACCCGCACGCCATTTCCAATGACAGCAGACAATCCACATAAAGCAGAAACAGCAACAAAATCGATAGAAGATTGTTGAATATCAGCAACGTCATAAACATAGTTTATTAATGGTGTTGGAAGCAGGAATATTTTAAAAGGCTCGACGGGTAAGAGAGCCGTAGCAATCGGTTGTAATTGCCCCCAACCATTTTGTTGCAAGGCTTGTTCATAAGAAATGGCTTTTAAACAAGTATTTTCGTTTAAAGAGA
>NZ_JBHIRU010000073.1:0-2115 GCF_042197425.1 Bartonella sp. AA126HLJHH | reverse complement strand
AGTATTTTTGCCGGTGCCTCTCCTTATCCTTTTGCTTTGCCTATTGCTCAGTCTCTCCAAGACAATGCAAAAAAGGTGGGGGTGCGTTTTAAAATTGAACGTTTTGTAGGTACGCAATTGTTTTCAAAATTTTATGCGCGTGGTTTTGATACAATTTTTTTCGGATGGAATAATGGCTCTGCGGATCCTCATACAATGGCTTCACGTCTTATTTATAATCCAGATAATCGGCTTGAGGCGAAAAATACAGGCTATGCGAGTTGGTGCCATGGGTATTTGGATGAAACTATGAATCAAAAGGTTCAAGATGCATTGTTTCAAAAAGATCCCAAAAAACGGGCGCAAATGTATGCTGATTTACAACGTGATTTTATGCAGAAAGGGCCTTATGCTTTTATCTATCAGACATATGTTTCTGTAGCGATGACATCTGATGTCAAAAAATGGGTTTGGAATAGTGCACCACGTATTTTTTATAGTGCAATTGAAAAATAAGAAGGTATCAAGTTTATAAAATATAAAAAACATGGTCATGATATATTTGATGTATTGCAAAGCTCTTTAATACTTTGCAATACGTTGAATTCTATCGGGAATGGATTACTATGTTGTGTAGAGAATTTTGTTTCAAAACATTCTATTGGGAAGAGAGGTTATTTATCTCGATAAATTCTACGTGTATAGATATTAATATTTGATATTTCAATTTATATGTATAGAAAGTAATAAATTTGTTTGTTGCAAAAGACAGGTGTAACGAATAAAGCAAAGTTTAGTGTTTCTGAAAAAATGGGGACTTTATAAAATGTTTTGGTGAGAAAAACTGTTGTATGCGGGTACGTGGGGAAACATCAAGCTACTCTTCTCATACCTCAGGTTACATTCCTTATGACTTAAAATATGATAATCTATAGGTTCGAAGCTGTTATTTGATACGGAGTTATAATAAAGTTCGAATTTTCTTCTGAAGAAGGGTGAAAATGGTTACGAAAAAATTTATTCAGGATCATCAAAATATCAAATTGTTTTGAGGCTTTTGAAGCAATTAGAGTAGCGCTTTGATGATACTTTTTAGAAAATCGCAAGAAGAAACTTGAAAAAGAAATCTTTTTAATGAAGCAAGGAAGGATTTTGGTCTGATATGCTCTGAATTATAAGTGCCGTGATGTCGTGTGCTATCGTGCGTGATAGCTTCATTTTAATCAGATCGTTTTGCGTTGCATATGTTCGTTTGTTCTATACGTATTTGGGAGGGAAGGAGCTTTTGAAAAGTGGCTGCTGCTTTTAGAGATTTTGATATTTTACCTCTAGGAGGCGTGTTTTCTAAGCATGATCTTATCATTTTTGCATGTTGTCACATGGGAAGTTATACAATAACCTTAAATCTTAAAAGGAAAATTCTATGAACGGGAAAAGAAAAATATTGAAAAAGGGCAGTTCTTTTGTTTCTGCTGTTCTTGCAATGGGGATGTTTGTGCAACAAGTTTCAGCGAAAACACCTGCCGATACGCTTGTGATGGCTTGGAATCTTGATACAATAAGTACATTTGATCCCGCACAAATCAATGACCGTTATGGTAATGAAGTTCTTGTTAATGTTTGTGATAATTTAGTCGTTTCTGCTACAGATGATGCTGCTAAAATGGTTCCTTCTTTAGCGAAGAGTTGGGATGTTTCAAGTGATGATCAGAGTACGGTGATTACTTTTCATTTGCGTGATGGTTTGAAGTTCAACGATGGTCGTCCTGCGAATGCCAATGATCTTATTTGGAGCATGAAGCGGGTTGTTCAATTGAAGATGGCTACTGCGGCGACATTTAATGAATATGGGATTACAGAACAAAACGTTGATGAGGCTTTTCAAGCACCGGATGACAAAACGGTTGTGATGAAATTTGATAAACCTTATCCAGCAGAGCTCATTCTTAGCCATTTTGCCACTAGTCGTACTCTTGCTTTGCTTGATCGTGAAACACTCATGAAACACGAAAAAAATGGTGATATGGGAAACCGGTATTTGGCAAGCCATTCTGCTTGTGTTGGTCCTTATCAGCTAGAGAGTTGGCGCCCTGGAGAAGGAATTTTGTTGCGTGCAAGCTCCAATTATTGGGGGGA
>NZ_JBHIRU010000072.1:0-2124 GCF_042197425.1 Bartonella sp. AA126HLJHH | reverse complement strand
ATCAAAGCACCACGAGGTAGCGTGCCTATTCTCATAGCGTTTTCTTTATCTTCATAGCTAAAATTAAGCCGCAAAAAGCTTACCTGCTGGGTATGAAGATTTCTCCCTTGCAAGGGCTGTGGTAAATAATCTGCCATGTCTTATCCCCTCAATGATTTGTTACGAATTGCACAACCACAATACATTCACCAGCATCAGTGGTTTTGTCTCGTGTTGCATAAAGGGTCATCTCCTTATCATCTGCAACAAAAGACTTTTGATCTGTTGGCGTAAAATCTTGCGTGCCTTGGGCTTTGATGTCTTTTTCTCCAAACTCATTACCCCCATAGGTACTGCCAATCTTCAACTTCGCTTCTGAAAATGCCGTCTTAACGAACGCTTTAATTGAAGTGATCAAAGCACCACGTGGTAATATCCCTATTTTCGTTGTAAGACGCTTCTCTTTATGCGATATGTTCAAGCGAAAAAAACTCACTTGTTGCGTAACCAAGTTTCTCCCTTGTAGGGGCTGTGGTAATCCTTCTGCCATGTTTTATTTCCTTTCCATGAATTTAAGAAGGCTTTTCACCTGTACAAGTTGAAACAACAACTGTTCCAAAATCTTGCGCATGTTGTCCTCTTCCCGGCATTTGGAAACGCGTTTTCTTCATCCCTAGGATTGTTTTCACTGCAACCCCATATACCCGTTGATAATCATCAAGCTCTTCAACCAATTTATAGCGCGTATCTTGATTTTCTGCTCCAAAGGCAAGCATCACACTTTGTGCACCCAGTAATACAGCACGTCGGACATTTTCTTCAACACTACCATCGGATTTTACACCATGCGTCACATGTTCCGATTCACGTAAAATCACACCGTTATACATGCCTAGTGAACCATCAAAGATTGGGTTTTGCGCACGAGAGCCTGTGTAAGCAGCTTTCTGAATATCAAGCCACTGACCAGTCTCTGTATTGGTACGCAATTGCATAACTTGTATGGGATGAAGATACATGACGTAAACATTGGAACCACCAACACGTACTGGTCTGATTTTGGGGTTAGCCAACTTTGCAACTTTAACAGCTTCATCAATCAGCTTAAGGCTAAAACCGTGTTTTGCCAGCTCTTTTACGTCTTCATCTTTCGTTTTGGCTTCTGGTCGTACAATGCGCTTACTACTTGGTGCCAATGGTGCATTAAAACCATAATACAATTCATCAAGTTCAATCTCACGCCCTTCAAATTTCATTGTAGGTGCTGTGTACCCACACACTTGCGTGAAAAACATCAAACTTAAACGGTCCGCATACCAATCAACCAATGACTTGTGTGCTTCGTCGCGTAAACTAAACAAAATACGTTGTTGATCAATTGTACCTTTGTTCTTCGTCGAAACTGCATGATTAAGTTCATTGATATATAATTTGTCATGAAGAAACTGAAGAGCTTCTTCATTACCTTTAAGCGTTTCACCTTCGCTTACACCACGCCCCATAATCTGTGCACGTAAGCTAAATGTAACACAATCGCCACCTTCTTTCCTAAGTTCATTTTTGACTTGAATGATACTATTGGAGCCTTCTCCCATTAATGGTTCAATATCAAGCGCTTTAGACGCTTCATAATTTAATCTCTTTGACCAAGCTTTCACCGCTTGAGCATCATTAATAGGTATACGTGTTATTGCCATTGATTTTACCTTTCTTTGCTATAAAAAAACCGGCTTAAAGCCGGCAAAAACCCGCATTAAAAGCGGATTACGTTATGCACCTAGACTATAATCAGCCATCGCGCCCCATTAACTTATCAAAAATGATTTGATTCTTAGGATTGCTATACCATTCTCCAAATTCTTTATCAGACATATTTCCAATAGATTCTAAAGTCATAGGACCCGTCACGCCCCCTCCACCAGATGCTGTCAAAGTCCGCGCAGAATTCTGCCGGCTTTGAAGTTCTGCAACTTGATTATTCGCTTGTACTGCTTGGTTCTTATAGCCAAGATTTTGCGCTATTCTATAAATCTCTTCTGCCGGATTGAGATCTCTTTGTGCACAAGTCGCTACAAGAGCATGCAATTGATCTCTTATAATCGCATCTATTGTGTTTTGTTGTCCATACTCAGGATAAAGTGATGA
>NZ_JBHIRU010000071.1:0-2147 GCF_042197425.1 Bartonella sp. AA126HLJHH | reverse complement strand
GATATTCAGCTCTTAATCAAGAAGTTAACCAAAGTTTATTTGGATCAAGGCTATGTAACGGCGCGTTTTTATATTCCTGATCAAGATATCAAAAACAGCAAGACGCTCAAATTTGTTGTCGTTGAGGGCAAGCTTTCAGAGATTTACTATAATGGTTCACCGGCGTCTCGTTATAATAATGTTGTATGGAGTGCTTTTCCTGGGCTTCAAGGTCATGTTCTGAACATGCGCGATATTGAACAGGGGCTTGATCAGATCAATCGTTTGAGTTCAGCGCACGCTCAAAGCGAACTTCTTCCAGGGAGTGAAGAAGGGAGCACCATTGTCAATATTAACAATCATCCCGATAAAACGTTCAAGGTTACTGTTTCTCATGACAATATGGGACAATCTTCCACGGGTTATGCGCGTTATAGTGCGGGCTTGAGGGTAGAAAATATTTTAGGGATGAATGATGCGTGGGATTTTAACTATCAACGCAGTGAGCCCGATTATTGGGGTGGGAGCAAGCAAGAAGGACATAGCAATAACATTTCAGCGAGTGTGAGTATTCCATATGGTTATTGGACCTTTGGATTGAATGGCACTGTTTATAATTACCAAAGCATAATCCCTGGCAATTTTACCGATATTGAGACGACGGGGGATTCCAGTGAGTTGCACGCCAGTACAAGCAGGGTTCTTTACCGTGATAGTGTTTCCCTTACAACCTTGAATTTGGGTCTTTCTTATAAAAGAACCAACAATTACCTTCTTGGCAATAAGATTGAAGTGGGCAGCCGTCAATATAGCGTCGCCAATTTTGGCATTTCGCATTCTCGCCAGATGTTGGGGGGGACTTGGACCTTTGATGTGAGTTATTTGCAAGGTCTTCCCTTGTTTCATTCAGTAAAGAAACATGCGCCAGGAGCAGGGGATGCGGAGCCACAATTTGCCAAATTTACCGGTACGCTTAGTGTCATGACGCCTTTTAAGATAGGGGGCTTGGACTTTATACTGAGGAATCTTTTGAGTGGTCAATATTCACCGCATAATTTATTGGGAGCTGAACAGATTTCGTTGGGGGGCGCTTCCAATGTTCGTGGCACGCGTGAGAGTTTGCTTTTTGGCAATAACGGTTTTTTTAGCCGGAATGATTTGTTGCTACGCACCATTCCGTGGAGCAATCACGCGACCTTCAAAAAGGTTTTTGGAGAACTTCGCCCTTATGTTGGTTTGGATTATGGGCGTGTTTTTGCACAACCCTTGTATGGGATTAAGAATGATCAGCTTGCCGGTTGGACAGCAGGTGTCAAGCTTGCGGGAGGCATGGTCTCTCTTGATGCCAGTTATTCCAGTATTTTTTGGAGCACAGTTAAGCACAAAAAATCAGGAACATTTTTTATGACATTAACAATGGAACTTTAAGCATTTTTTATTGGGGAGTTAACGTATGAGATATGAGAAGAGAGCAGAAAGAGCAGCTTTATTAGGTGTTTTAGTCTCCAGTACGATGCTCAAAAAGGTTTTATTTGGGGGACTTGGTTTTTCTTGTTTGTTAGCCCCTTCAGCGTTACAGGCACAAATTACTGTGGATCCTAACGCGAATGCCGCCCATCGTCCAGATATAGTGGCAGCGCCCAATGGGGTTCCCTCGATTGATATTGTTACCCCCAATGGCAAGGGCTTATCGCACAATAAATATAACGATTTTAATATTGGAAATCCGGGTGTGATTTGGAACAATCATGCGCAAGAAGTGGGGCAATCGCAGTTGGGGGGCATTATGCCGGGCAATCCGCATTTGCGTTTCACGGGTTCAGCGAAAGTGATTTTAAATGAAGTGACCAGCAGCAAGCGCAGTGCGCTTCATGGTCCAGGAGAGGTTTTTGGGAGCCCCGCCGATGTGATTATAGCCAATCCCAATGGGATAAGCTGTGATGGTTGTGGCTTTATCAATACGCCCCATGCGACCTTAACCACAGGTGTTCCCGAAATTGATGCGAGCGGTTTTTTGAAAGGCTTTGAGGTGCGAGGTGGGGATATTACCTTTGGCGCTAAGGGAGCCAATTTTTTCTCTGGCAAGGGGGCTGTTGATATTGTCGATATTGTCTCACGCACAGTGCATTTTGAAGGAGCTGTTGCGGGCAGAGAAATTGGTGTGACAG
>NZ_JBHIRU010000070.1:0-2155 GCF_042197425.1 Bartonella sp. AA126HLJHH | reverse complement strand
CTTTCAGGTTTTCTTTTGTTTGAAGTTCATTAAATAGACTTTTGAGGTATTGAAAACGATTTTCTACGTTTTCAAAACTTTTTAAAGTTATAGCTTTATTTAGTATTGAGAAAAATTCTAAACGCTCAAAAAGCAACGTGCCCATTCGATCAAAAGGCTCAGAAATTTTGTTTTCGTCCTCTAATACCTCTTGATATGATTCTCTTGAAAGCTTATCACTCTTATAGAACGATTCTGGTTCTTTGAGAAAAAAACTA
Source organism: Bartonella sp. AA126HLJHH (assembly GCF_042197425.1). NCBI lineage: Bacteria > Pseudomonadati > Pseudomonadota > Alphaproteobacteria > Hyphomicrobiales > Bartonellaceae > Bartonella > Bartonella sp. AA126HLJHH. The sequence goes on along the minus strand of NZ_JBHIRU010000070.1, from coordinate 1,898 downwards.
GAAAAATCTATAGTTTTAGGTCCAGTTTTTTGACTATTTGTTATAGCCTGATAGGTTTTTTCTGTTTGCGAAAGTTGTTCTTTTTTCAACTCAAGCTGTTTTTTTAAGAGCTCAATAATTTCCCCTTTTTTTAATAGATTAGTAAGCTCCAGATATTCTGCTGGTAGAGCAGGTGGTGGGGCTGGGTCCTTATGTGACGAGAGGTCATAAGATACGCTTGTAACTGCATTCGCATGTGCTAAATTTAGCATTCCCAAAAAGGTAATCATTCCTGTTATAATAAATCGCTTTTTCATCTGTTTCCTCGCTTGATTTCGGCAGGGATTGTTTTATTAATAGGCACACGATTCCTATCATTGGGCTGTTTTAGCTTTGGTGCTAATGCACAAGCCGATAAAAGGTTTGCAATCAAAATTACAAGTATGATTAACTTCATTTTGACATGACTCTTTTTACTATTATATACATTCTGATATTTGTTGTCATTATTATAATTTCGACACCAAAGTAAAGTGTATAGTTTACGATAATTTATCTTTTCTTAATTTCATTTTTTAATTTATGAAAATAGCTCAATTTCAGTGCGAATATTTTTTACTTTAGGATTGGATATCTTGGTTGATGAAGTCCTGTGGTAAGAGCTATTGAAGTAATAATACTTATCCGTAGGAAACGGTTTACGAATCCGGAGAGAGGCATATCGATAGCGCCCCGGATGATGAGCCATCCGTAGATGATGAAAGCGATTGTGATACCGATTGATACAAAGGGTGTAATTGTAACAATTGCTTTTGAGGAAATATCCGTGACATATGTTTTTGTTATCTGATCAATTTTATTGAAAAGTTGCGTGAACACTGTAAAGTCCATGGAATTCCTCTTTAACGAATTTTCAACTTTTTATCACCTTGGAACATAGATATATGCTAAACGCCTCATTTTCATTTATACATTACCTAAGTGTTTTCAGCATGATATCTTGGCTTTGATAAAATCTTTGTGCTTCTCTTAATTGTTCAGAGAGTACTGAACCTTCTACATTGGTTTTTGTTTTCATGAAAAAAAGCAAATGCTGTAAAAAGCTTTATTGGTTAGATCTTATTATAGGCATATTTTTGTAGTTAGAGGCTACAATTTTTCTGTACAATTTACGTTTTTGTATTTCGATAAGAGTCTCTTCGTCATCGCTTAAATTTCTGACCATTTGTAGCTTTGTATATTCATTTTGGATCATGGCTGACATAGTCTTGATGCGTGTTTGCAGTTCGAAAACTTCTTTGAGATCTTTTGTTTTATTTATCTTATCTAAGAAATCGTCCATTTGTTTAAAGCGGTTTTCTGCGTCTTGAAAAGTTTGAAAACTTACAGCTTTTTCGACAATTCCACTATATTTAAGACGCGTATTAATTATTTCGCGCATTTTATAATACGGCAACTGCTGGAAGCCGTACCTTTTCTCTTCGAGAATAATCTCATTAAATCTTTTTTTAAATTCCCCAGTAGTTATGACTTGGTAGCTTGTCTGTGTTTTTGGGTAGATAGAAGGCAAATCTTGTATGAAAGAATCCTTGTTTTCTCCTATTGTTGGTTTTTGTATCCTATTTCCTGTTATAGACTGATGAATTTTTTTCGCGTTTTCGATCTGGTTTTCGTTTGTTTTAATTTGTTGTTCTAACAACTTAATAATTTCCAGATATTCTGCTTTTGAAAAAGGACTTTTAACAGTTGAACCTTGAGTCCCAGAACCCCAACTAAAGTTAGACGTTAGAGTTAAATTTATCATCCCCAAAAGGGTAATCATTCCTGTTATAATAAATCGCTTTTTCATCTGTCTCCTCGCTTGATTTCGGCAGGGATTGTTTTATTAATAGGCACGCGGTTCCTGTCATTGGGCTGTT
>NZ_JBHIRU010000069.1:0-2175 GCF_042197425.1 Bartonella sp. AA126HLJHH | reverse complement strand
TTATGTGAAACACCCATCTTCTTCGCAAACGCACGAACCGATAAACCCTTACGCGTTTTCTTATTCATAGTTGCTCCATTTTGAATGGTATATACGAATTATTGTACACTTTAATTGTTGACAAGGTTTTATTTTTCGTGTACATAAAATATATGAAGATAGTGTGGGATGAACCAAAAAGAGCTTTAAACATTGATAAACATAAGCTTGATTTTGCTGATGTTATTTACTTTGACTGGGAACATGCTCTTATTGATGCAACACATTCAAACCGCATGAAGGCTATTGGACATTTTGCTGATGGCACAACAGTTATTGTTTTTGCAAAGCTTGGCAATGAAGCGATATCCATTATCAGTTTTCGTCAAGCGAATAAAAAAGAAAGAGAGGTTTTCAATGATTATCAAAAAAAACTTTGAAACAGGATGTGGCTACACAAAAGAAGATTGGGACGCTGTGGATTCCCCACCATTGACAGATGAAGAACTTGCACGCTTAAAGCCAGCTAAAGATGTTTTACCAGCCTCCTTTTTTAAATATGTAACAGAAGAACGCCGTAAACGTGGGCGTCCACCGGTTGAATCTCCCAAACAAGCGGTTACTCTACGCCTTGACCCAAATGTTATTGCCTCTTTTAAAAAACAAGGAAAAGACTGGCGAACACGTATGGGTGAAGTCTTAAAAAAAGCAAGTGGTTGTTAAGCCAAACGATCTCGCCACTCTAAAAAATGTGCTTTACAGTTGAAATTAAACTTCAATTGTATTACATTGAAGTACAATTACAAGAGGAGAGCTCATTATGGCTGCCAGTCGCATGGTTCAAGCGCGTGTACCAGAAGAAATTCAAAATATCGCTAGTCAAGTTATTCAAGCTTCAGGTTTATCAGTAAGTGATGTTGTGAGAGTGTTGATGACGCGTATTGCACAAGATAAAGCTATTCCGTCCTTCTTGTTTCAACCTAATGCAGAAACTATAGCGGCTTTTGCAGAACTAGAGGAAGGTAACTTAAAAAAGTTTCATTCCGTAGACGAATTATTTGATGATCTCTATGCGGACGATTGAACGTACCACTATCTTCAAATGTGATTTCAAGCGTGAAATGAAAGGACGGTATCGGCATCTTTTAGATACTGATTTGCGCCAAATCATTGCAGCATTAGCAAATGATCAACCCTTAGAACCTCGATATCATGATCATGCATTGACTGGGAATTGGAGCAATTATCGAGATTGCCATATTCGACCTTACCTAGTGTTGATTTATCGCTTGATTGGTCAAGATCGATTGATTTTAGCGCGTCTGGGCTCCCATTCAAAACTTGATCTTTAAACCACCTCCCCATTTTGAGAACGGGGAGGGGAGATGTGTTTTAAATCTAAGCAGCTTTTACGACAGATCTTGCTAAAACGCGCTTAGCTTCTTTTGTAACTGATTTGTAATGATCAAGCTCTTTTTCGATTTCATCTATTTTCAAAAGATAACCAAAGATGATACCCATGATTTTAGGATAATTTGTCAAAACATATTGGCGAAGATAGTTAAAATCATCAAAGCGTGTATCATTATCATAATCAACAGCTTGGTTTCTCAGTTTCTTTTCACATTCAATAAAGTAACGGCGTGCTTGACGCCCTTTCTCATTGCGTTCAACCATGGAAAGTTCTTTCGCCATGTCTAAGGTGAGGTGATATTCTTTGCTGATAACATTTTAACGTTTCCCAATTTTGGGAAGCGTTAAAATATAGTCTTTTCCCTCTTCAAATTCATACTGATTAATACGGTTCGTAATCCAAATAGCAAAACGTTTACCTATTGCCAAAAATGTATGTAATTCAGGTGCATTCACTGTCTGAACGATATCACCATCAATCGTAGTTTGATGTAAGTCAATTAAATATTGCGCCATGATTTGGCTCCTATGTGCTTAAAGGTTTTCTATTGACACTCTAAAAGATGCCGGGTGCTAGAAAACACGGCACATAGCCCGTCGTTATGCTTTCCCCACAAGGGTATTGTATAGCATAACTACACCCGACAAAGTTATTATATGCGCCTAACATACAATGAGTCAAAGTCTTTAATGTGCGGAAGACTGATTATTTCGGCAACTAATCCGCTATGTGTTTAAGGTGTTTTCTAGGCACCTGATTCGAAAATACCTATTACTATAGAA
>NZ_JBHIRU010000068.1:0-2204 GCF_042197425.1 Bartonella sp. AA126HLJHH | reverse complement strand
ATCGTCATTACTGATGAAGCAGGGCAGAAGGCATTAACAGGGCAAGATGTTGAGCAAGCCATAGCCTCCCTTAATCGTGATACTGCCACCGCCCATAAGGGTGTACAACAGCTCGATGCAGGCAAGCTGGAACAAATCGTCCATGAAAATCGTGAAATGGCAACTCAACTCTTAGAAGAAGGGTTTAAATACAGTGATGACTCCTATAAAACCATGTTTATCAAAGAGCACCCCATCGCCGTGGTCGACCGTGATAAAGACGGAAATATACTCTATAAAACAGATGCAAATGGGGAGCCTATAGAAGACGCTCGTGGACAAAAAATACCTAAGTTTCATTATTTAACGGATGAAGAAAAGCAGCATTTGCAAGAAGGCTCTGATGGCAGGGTTCATGTTTCCTTTAATGGCATCTTTACTCCACCAGAGGAAGCCGCTGTTTATGCGGTTCAACATGCTAAAAATCAAAATGAACCGCTCTATATTGTTATCTTCCCCCAAGCTGATTCTGCTATCTCAGAACTTCTGGTAGCAGGCTATCAGAAGTTTATGGAAAATAACTTTTGGGGTTTGACCAATTCAACACAAGAAGCAAAAGATTTGATGTATAGCTATGGTCTTACAGGATTAGAACTTTATGGACATAGTCGCGGGACAATGACATTGGGGAATATGCTGAATTCTTTCAAACAAGAAGGTGTTCACGGTATAGCCAACGAAAACACGACTATCAATCTCTATGGACCAGCCTTTAATGTTTTAGTTGCAGCCGGTCTGTTAGATTATGTGAGTGATGGCAAACAAACCACTATTGGCTTTGATGGGAATAGATATGACTTTGTCAGCAGAATTATTGGCGGCAATGGCTATACCTACGGGACACTCCCTGCTGGTAGTAACATGTGGAAAGAATGGTGGAGAGTGATCATGAATCCCATAAGCTCCCATACTTGCCTTGGAGATGCGAGTGATAAGTGTACATGGCGCTATGGCACATCTCATCGTGAACAAAAACCTTGAATTAAATAATGGAGTAAAAAATGAAACAAACTCTAAAGCTATTAGGTGCTGTAACTTTATTAGGTATTGCAGGATGTCAGTTTAATAAAACTCCTGGAGGGTATTTGAGCGCGTGGGAGAAAAATGGTGTTACTAATTTTACAGAGGTAGGAAAAGCCTTGTTAGAATGTGGCATGCCAACGCCTTATGATGTCGATCCAGAAAACAGAAAGCAGAGCATTAATGCAAAAGCAACAATTTATGCTTGCATGCTTCAATCAGGGTTTCGCTATAAAGATGAAGAGGTAGCAAGAGCGGGAGGGCCATGTTATACTTTTAAAGAGAAAAACTTGCCCATTTGTCGTCCAGGCGCTGTTGTTCCACAGCGCAGTGTCAAGAAGCGCTTAAACAGCCCGTTTTGTAAAAAATATAAAAATAGTCGCAAATGCCAGCCTTAAGTTTTGCTGTTTGTGATGATTAACAATCCGCCATCCTTGCCTTCGCTTGGAATGGCGGGATTGTTTTCTCAATCTAACATCTCAATATTGTTCACCGTTGTTTTAAGCAGCGGTGACGGGAAATATCAACAGGCTTATGAGCTTTTTTATTGTAAATAAATCCATTGAAAGAGGGGAATAATGAAGAAAATCTTAAAACTATTGAGTTGTATAGCTCTGTTAAGTATTACTGGATGTGTTAATTCAATTCCCTCACTTTCTCCAGCATTATGGAGAAATAAAATACTTTTAGAATGTGGAGTACCGGACCTTAATAAGGTTGTGGCGCTAGATTTAAATCAATTTGCCAGTATTGAAATGTGTATGGCGCAATCAGGTTTTCGTCCTAGCTTTACAATACAAGAATGGTGTGAAAACCATAAATCAGACAACCTTCCCATATGTCGTCCTGGTGCTGTCATGCCTCAGCGAAGTGTTGAGAGACGCTTAAATAGCCCTTATTGTAAAAAACATTCAGAACAACTTGAATGCGAACCTTAAGTCTTGCTTCAGCAGAGAAAGCCTTGTCCGTTCTTACGTGACAAGGTTTTCTTTTTATGCCGCGTCGTTATAACGTTGCTGTTTTGCTTGCTCGATGACATTGAAAAGATCTGATTGTAACCAACGCGATAAAAAACCAAATTTTAAAGGTTTTGGGAGAGAGCCATTGGTTACATGACGGCGGAAAGTTGAGACACTCATATGAAG
>NZ_JBHIRU010000067.1:0-2348 GCF_042197425.1 Bartonella sp. AA126HLJHH | reverse complement strand
TCTCAAGAGCACTTCGTGATCACAGATGTCCAAGCCTCTGAATCCGGTATGTATAAGCTTATCTTGCGGGAGATAAAGTAAAGATACGCTTATTTATTTTAAAAAGGTAAAGTCACCCCTTCTCTTCTCAGGAGCACTTCGTGATCACAGATGTCCAAGCCTCTGAATCCGGTATGTATAAGCTTATCTTGCGAGAACAGAAATAATAAGGCACCTTTGTCTAGCAAGCTGTTTTGATTATTGTTATAAAAATATTACGTTCCCACTTGACAATGTGGCGACAATATGAATAATCGAATCAGGTGCCTCAAAAACACCTTAAACCGCAAGCGGATTGGTTACCGAAATAATCAGTCTTCTATACATTAAAGACTTTGACTCATTATATGCTACATGCGTATAATAATATTGTCGGGTGTGGTTACGCTATACAATACCCTTGCGGGGAAAGTGTAACGACGGACTTGTGGCCGTGTTTTTGAGCACCCGGCACTCTTCTTAGAGTGTCAATCAAAAACATCTAACCCACAAGGAGTTCTCATGAACACTCTTATAGAAATATCAGAACAGGTTATTGATCAGGAAACTGTTCAAACTGTTAATGCGCGTGAATTGCATGCGTTTTTGGAAATAAAGTCTGAATTTAGAAATTGGATTAAAAATCGCGTTAAAGAATGTAAATTTCAGGAAAATATAAACTTTATAACTGCGGTAAATTTTTACCGGGGTGGAAAAATAAAAGAATACCACATTACGTTAGACATGGCTAAACATCTTTCGATGATAGAGCGTAATGACAAAGGGCATGAAGCACGTCAATACTTTATCAAATGTGAACGACTTTTGAAACAAGCAGCAACACCACAGATAGCTGCATCACAAGTTGACTACTCTAAACCAGAAGCATTGCTTGGTGTTTTAAATCACTTACAAAGTCAAATCGAGCAAAAGGATAACACTATTGCTGAATTGACTCCAAAAGCAAAAGCTTTGGAAGGTTTAAAGCGCTCTGATGGGTTGTTTGGTCTTATTGAAGCAGCAAAGATGTTAGAGGTACGACCTAAGGATTTGACCGATTACTTGCGTAAACATGATTGGGTGTATCGACGGGCTCCAGGGGCGCCTCTGTTACCTTATCAGGACAAGATCAAGAAAGGATTCATGGATTGCCCTGCTATCACCATTCAAAGACCAGATGGTACAGAAAAGGTGCTGCCTTCAACGAAAATCACATCTAGAGGATTGGCATGTTTGAGAGAGCAAATCCATGGGGGTGTGCAATGAAAGTAGATACCAACTTTTTATGCGATTTATGGATAACGTTGTTTCAGTTTGTCAATTGTGAATATGTCGATGACAAAAATTGTAGTGCTCTGGTTGACATCATGGGCATGGTAGAAAAAGCTTTGATTTTAAAACTTCAAGATGAGGTGCCGAATATTACAAAGATTCTAGCAGTTCTTACAGGTTTTGGAACTTCAGAACTACCGCATAGCATGAATCCGTTATTGCAAGCTTATGCTCCTACTTTGGAAAGTCCTGTTGTAAAAGCTGCTTAACTTAAAAACACAACTCCCCTCCCTATCGTTAAAGGTAGGGAGTGGTTAAACCCTACATTCAAATTTATTGATTTTGGCAAATTCGTCTGCTTTTTCAGTTTGTAATATACTAACGTCATAAGCAGCTTGCATGTTAAGCCAAAATTCAGCAGTAGTATCAAAAAAATAGGCTAATCTTAGTGCTGTATCGGGAGTCACTGGACTATTTTCAGCAACAATACGTTCTATCCTCGTGCGTGGAACATTTAATGCTTTTGCAAGAGCATAAGCAGAGAGAGCATATTCTTTTAAATATTCCTCTCGTAAAATTTCTCCGGGATGAATCGCTATATAATTTTTCATCTCGACCTCCTACAGATCAATGATAATCTACGATTTCAACTTCATAGGCACCATTAGAGCGCCATTCAAAACAAATACGAAACTGGTCATTAATACGGATAGAATATTGACCTTTACGCTCTCCTTTCAACGCTTCTAGACGATTTCCCGGAGGACTGCGCAAATCTTTAAGATCAACTGCTTTATCGAGCATAAACAACTTTCTTTGGGCTATACGCACTAGAGTGGTGGGAAAGCCTCTGGGCAGATTGCCTTCTAAAAGATCTTTACACCGCTTATCAGCAAAAGATTCAATCACCAAATCACCTTTATTCGTTCTTTTACGTATCATAACACGATACCAATATAAAGAAAAGGATAAATGTTAAATAACAGGAGCCCCCATGCATCCGAGAGAGACGATAAGAGAAACATTTGTTGCTTTGATAAAGGCAGCAAAGACGGCAG
>NZ_JBHIRU010000066.1:0-2446 GCF_042197425.1 Bartonella sp. AA126HLJHH | reverse complement strand
TCACCAGCTTTTATATTAGCAAAATCCCTTAAAGCCCGAATGCGATAAAGAGTATAATCACCAACCTCTATTGTCTCACCTGTAAATTCGTATTTTTTTGCAGGCTCTTGTTGATTAGCAAGCGCGGTTTCATTTGAAATATTAGAGAGAAGGGGGGTGTTTTTTGATATATTTGTCATAATTAAAACCTTACGGGTTAATAACGTTTTCAATTGACACTCTATAAGAGCATCGGGCGTTGAAAACACGGCCGTAAGTCCGTTGTTATGCTTTTCCCATAAATGGGTATTGTATGGCATAACCACGCCCGACAAAATTCTCATATACTAACAAAAGCATAAAAGATAGCCAGTATTTTAAAGACATGGGAGAGGCTGTTTCGTAACCTATCCGCTTACGGTTTAAGTGTTTTCATCACTTGAGTATTTATATAACAAAATACGTATTTATTGTCAAACAATATTTTGTCTTTTTTGATATTTTTTGTATTTTTTTAAATACGTTATGTATTGATAATATCTTATGCCTATTAATTGCTTCTTTTATATTTATATGCTTTTAAAGCTATATTATATGTTTTATGAAACGATTGCGTTATTTTCTGAATCTATACATTTATAATATTTAGAAACGCTCTCATGATGTGTATTTTAAACTTTATAACCTATCAATTTTGTTACTAAATGAATTTTAAATTTTTTGTGAATTTTGTTTATAAGGGGCTTTAATTTAAACGACCTTAATAGCACCGCGCTCTTATAACAAATGCTTTCATTTGCATTTTTGCTTTCTCTATAGCTGTTATGTTCTTTATAGCCATGGCATCATTTTTTCATTTTCATAAGAGAAACGATAAATAGGATAATTGCGATTTATTGTCTGTTATGAAAATATCTCAATAGAAACTGATCATTATAGAGATCAGTAAAATCCCTTTTAATAGACCGTGTCAGTGTTGTCAGTTCCTTTTAGACCCTCTATTATTTTTTTTAATGAGAGAAAATTAAAAACATTATATTTCAATATGTTAATGTTTTTAAGACATAACTCATATCACTATTACAATCTTTAAAGATAACCAATGATATGAATTGATTAAAACTTGTCAGTTATGTGTCAGTAAATTGAACTGACAAAAGTGATCATTTTAGTAAGTCATTAAAGCGTATCTTATGAAAAGCGTATGAAATTAAAAACTGATTACGTTATCAAAATCCCTTTTATGAATTTTAATCAGTTCTTTTGAATGATAACCTTATGATTTAGAGAATGATTACAACGTGCTTTATAAAAAGCATGTGATCCTTTAAAGCCTTTCAAAAGAAACGGTTTATGATCATAAAAATGCTATTAAGACTATTATGGTTATGAGTTTAGGGGGATATGGGGGTTTTGGGGGGTCTTTTTACTCCCCCTTTATATATATTTTTTAGTCAAAAATAAAAGTTATTATATTTCAATAAGTTAATCTTTCAAATAAACAACCTATATTAAACATAACACATAAATACAATTTTTAATATATATCTAAGAGGGTTTTGTAGGTGTTTTGGGGGTTTTAAAAACAGACAAAACCTATAAGTAATATAAGAAAATGAATATACATAACTCTGTTTAAACAAAGCTTTTGAAAAGGATAAAGCTATCATTTTAAATACGGTATAATCTCTTAAAGGCAATCCAAATAAGAGTATCTAAAAGTGCAAATGATTTCTTTTTAGAATAACGCATATAAACACTCCTTTTAAAGATTATAGGTAATCAATTCACAAGATGATACGTTTAAAGAATTTACAAAAGTCCATTAAAGGATTTCTGATAACGTAATTCTTTCCTATCTTAGTTATCTCATAACAGATGATAAAATAAACTTTTATTTAAACTAATACATAAGCGGCTTTAATAAGATTAGTATGCCCATTATGTGAGCATGCTTTATAAGTTATTCAGTTTCTTTTAATACCAAATTTGGTAAGTTCTTAACAATTTTCATTGTTTCTAAACTTACAGTGATAACCCTTTGAAATAACTCTAGAGGGTAGGCAGGGTTACCAATGGTTTCAACAGCATAGTGATTGGCATCATTCACAATACCACTCTTTTTATCTGTTTTTACACATTGACGCCCCATAAACCATTCAAGAGCAGGCTTGCCATTGACGATATACTCATAAGCTTCAAGAGGGATATCTGTTATTGTGATATTGCTGTTATAAATAACAGTTGATTTATCCTTTTCCTTACTATTCTTAATTTTTGCAAATTTTATTTCAGTTACATAATAGAATTTTTCGGGATTAGAGATTTCTGTCTGTTTTGGATTACCCTTTTTAAAGGTGACAGGATAAGGTTCTACAGTTTCATAGTTTACGTGCAAATGACCGAGTTCACGCCCTGCTGTCACAAATTTCCAAAAATCATCAGCCGTTTTTACGCAAGGGATACG
>NZ_JBHIRU010000065.1:0-2488 GCF_042197425.1 Bartonella sp. AA126HLJHH | reverse complement strand
TAGGAACGTTTGGAATGCGCGGGATTCCAAAGGATTGGTTAATTTGCGATGGGAAGGCTTATTTGCGTCGTGATTATGGTGATTTATTTGAGACGATAGGAACGGTTTGGGGAGAGGGTGATGGCGCCACGACATTTAATGTTCCCGATTTTCGAGGGATGTTTTTACGAGGGCTTGATGGAGGGCGCAATATTGATGAGGGGCGTTCTTTTGCAAGTGTGCAAACAGATTTAATCGAGTCGCATCAACATCAAGGACAGAGCCTTTCGATGTCTCATTTTACCAGCAACGAAAACTTTTGGGATGGGAATACGACGGATGTGTTGGGCTATCGTCTAGGCTTGTTTGGGGGGAGCTCTCTAGCGAATTTTATGGGCATAGAGCGTGAGAATTTAGGGGGCTACATTGTAAGTTCTCATACTCTTGATGAGAACCAAGAGGTTGTTTTGGAGAGCACTGGTGAAGGCGAGACGCGTCCAGTTAATGTGAGTGTTCTGTTTGCGATTAAGACATGAGGTGTAAGATGTCGACGATCTATGATTGGTCTTTAAATGCCTCCTTGAATGCCTATTGTGATGATTTGATTGATTGGTCAAAAGGACAACGTCCTAGTAGTCTGAATAATAGTGCTCGTGTGATGATGCAACGTGTGCGTGAGTATTTATCGGATACGAGTGGTGTGATTGAAAGCACTTTTACGGTTGATGCTGAACACCAGACGACGTTGATAAGACTTCAAAGCCAATCGGCATTTTTAGAGTATAAGAATGGGATATCAATTTGTTTTAAAGCGAAGGGCAAGAATATTGGGGAAACCGCAATTGCCTTGAATGATTTGGCGGCTAAACCTGTTTACAAGGCGACGGAATTAGGTCTCCGTGTTTTATCTGGGGGCGAGCTTCAAAGGGGATGCATTTATAGCTTGGTTTATAGGGATCATGCTTGGCAAGTTTTAAATCCTACGCCTCTCTCTTTATCGCAAGAGCCGGTTATCCCTGTTTATCCACTAGGGACGATAGGGATTTTTGGGATGCAAGTTTTGCCAGATGGCTGGTTACCATGTGATGGGAAGGCTTATTTGCGTAGTGATTATCCTGCTCTTTATGAAGCGATAGGGATCAGGTGGGGAGGCGCTGATAGTTGGACGAAGTTTAATGTTCCCGATTTGCGTGGTGTTTTTTTACGAGGTGTTGATGATGACCGCGAGATAGACCGCTTTCGTTATCTTGGCACTTTACAAAATGACGCAATGAGAAAGCATGACCATGGGGGTCAATCCTTTACGATTTTGAATGATGAAAATCAGGAAGAGAGTTGGCATGGTGATATGACGATCATCTGGGGATATGTGTTGAATGACCAGCAAAGATTGAAGCTTGCTGAACGTTTGGGCGTGAGAGCAGAGGATATACGCGTGCACCATAAGCTCGCCTTTCCCCATTCCCACCTTCACATGCGTGATGTTGCATTGGCAAGTTCAGGTATAAGTGAGACGCGCCCGATTAATATGAGTGTTGTGTTTGGAATCAAGACGTGAGGTTTAGATGTCCACGATTTATGATTGGTCTTTAACAGCATCTGAGAATGGTGGTGCTGATGCTTTAATTAATTGGTCAGAGGGACAGCACCCTAACACAGTCAATAATAGCGCTCGTTTTATGATGCAAAGGATAAGTGAGTATTTATCGGATACGGGGGGTGTGCTTGAAGGGATTGTGACGGTTGATAATAACCAAAAGACGAGCGTGATAAGGCTTCTAAGTCAATCGGCATTTTTAGAGTATAAGAATGGCATATCGGTTTGTTTTAAAGCGAAGGGCAAGAATGTTGGGGCGACAACAATTGCTTTAAATAATTTAGCCGATAAGCCCGTTTATAAGGCAACAGAAACCGGTTTATTAGCCTTATCGGGAGGAGAGATACAAGATGGCTGTCTTTATACGCTTGTGTATGATGAAGAGCTTACGGGTTGGCAAGTTCTCAACCCGACAAGGAGCAAAGTTTCTTCCTTAAAACGTTTACCTTCCGGTCTGATAGGACCGTTTGCAATGGAGCGCTTGCCAGATGGTTGGTTGCCATGTGATGGGAAGGCTTATTCGCGAAGAACGTATAGAGCCTTGTTTGAAGTAATAGGGACGACGTGGGGAGAAGGGGATGGCGCCACGACGTTTAATGTTCCCGATTTTCGGGGGCTATTTTTACGGGGACTTGATAATGAACGCAATTTAGACCCTTGGCGTTCTTTTGCAAGTATACAACCCTGTTCTTTAAAAGCGCATGAACATTTTATAGGTCCAGCGTCATCAGAAGGTCTTTCTTCTCGAAAAAAACGGGATGTTTCTTCTTCTGAAGCTCACTTGCAAAGGCGCAAGAGAGCTATAGACGAAGAGTGTGTAGGTTTGAGTGGGGATGCTTTGGACAAGTGTAATCAAGAATTTGACCAAATAGCAGGAAGTCCACAGGTAGAGACTCCCTTTTGGTTTACAGA
>NZ_JBHIRU010000064.1:0-2527 GCF_042197425.1 Bartonella sp. AA126HLJHH | reverse complement strand
TCCCCCCAATAATTGGAGCTTGCACGCAACAAAATTCCTTCTCCAGGGCGCCAACTCTCTAGCTGATAAGGACCAACGCAAGCAGAATGGCTTGCCAAATACCGGTTTCCCATATCACCATCTTTTTCGTGTTTCATGAGTGTCTCACGATCCAGCAAGGCAGCAGTGCGATTAGTGGAAATATTGCTAAGAATAAGCTCTGATGGATAAGGTTTATCAAATTTCATCACCACCGTTTTGTCGTCCGGTGCTTGAAAAGCCTCATCAACGTTTTGTTCTGTAATCCCATATTCATTAAATGTTGCCGCATTAGCCAATTTCAATTTGACAACCCGCTTCATACCCCAAACAAGATCATTGGCATTCGCAGAACGACCATCATAAAACTTTAAACCATCACGCAAGTGAAAAGTAATCACCGTACTCTGATCATCACTTGAAACATCCCAACTCTTCGCTAACGAGGGAACCATTTTAGCCGCATCATCTGTAGCAGAAACGACTAAATTATCACAAATATTGTTAACCACTTCAATTCCATAACGGTCATTGAGTTGTGCAGGGTCAAATGTATTTATTGGATCGAGATTCCAAGCCATCACAAGCGTATCGGCGGGTGTTTTTGCTGAAACTTGTTGCACAAACATCCCCATTGCAAGAACAGCAGAAACAAAAGAACTGCCCTTTTTCAATATTTTTCTTTTCATGTTCATAGAATTTTCCTTTTAACGTTTATTGTATAAATTCTCCATGCAGCAAAACGTGCTTAATTTAAGTTTAGACGAACGATAGGCTCCTAAAGACCAAACTTTAAAATCTTCAAGAACAAGCACCTCTTGCCAATGACTCCTCTTGTCTACACTTATAAGCCAAACTAAAACATACAAAGGAAAACACTCTGATATACAATGAACGCTCACCAACAACAGAGCTTAATCACGATATCATAACGCCTACTATTGAAGACTATAAAACCTGTATTTTTTCTATCTTGTTAAGCAAGCTTGTCTCGTATTTCTTCCGGCGTTTTCTATACCATCAAAGCACTACCCCTTTTAGCTCAAGTACCTTAATAACAACGAGCCTTCATAACAATTTGACGATTTGATAAAACAGAAAAATTCGTTAGTTTGCCAAATGCAACGACTTTTATTCCTTCTTCAAAAGAAAATTTAATTTTTTCATCACTCCTCGTAAAATAACACCCTCCAAATGACATCTCATCATCTTTCAAAGCAAAAGAAAATATAAACACCATAAAAAACTGATATCTCTTGTGTACCCCCATAACAAAACTTTCCTTCAACATCGCAAAACCTTTGCACCTTTAGCACCACTAAATTCCGCGATATTTGTTACACTTAGTTTTTTTATGTTACTCTCAGTTTTTTAACAAATAAATTGACCACTTTCTAATTCAGAAAAATTGAAATATCGATCTTAACATCCATTTAAATACACCTCTAATGAGAATGAAAAATATCTTTAAACGAATGTCTTGAAAAGACATTCAACAATATATCACGCATTACCTATGATCTTCGACGCATTGCAAAACTTGAAAATTTATACAATACGCCGAATATATCATGACGATGCCCTTTATCTATTGAACAGCATTGAAGACACTCTTATTTTTCAATTTTACTATAAAAAATATGTGGCGCACTATTCCAAACCCACTTTTTGATATCAGGCGTCATCGCGATAACAGTATATTTCTGAAAGATAAACGCATAAGGTCCTTTTTGCATCAATTCACGTTGTAAATCAGCATAGAGTTGTGCCCGTTTTTGCGGATCTTTTTGAAACAATGCATCCTGAACCTTTTGATTCATCGTTTCATCTAAATACCCATATTGCCAACTAGGATAGGCGGTATTTTTTGCCTCAAGCCGATTATCTGGATTATAAACAAGACGTGAAGCCATGGTATGAGGATCCGCAGAATCATTATTCCATCCGACAAAAATCGTATCAAAAGCCCGTGCATAAAGTTTAGAAAACAACTGTGTACCGGCCATCCGTTCAATTTTAAGACGCACCCCCGCCTTTGCGGCACTATCTTGGAGTGACTGAGCAACTAACACCCTATAAGGAGCATTTGATACGAGAAAATTTGCCTCAAATCCATTCGGATAACCAGCTTCTGCTAAAAGCTGCTTGGCTTTTTGAATATCAAGTTTAAAGGGTTGCCCTTCTTTTTCATCTAAAGCCCCAAAGTTGCCAAGAGGAATAAAACTGGCCCGTGGAATACCAACACCTTTGAGAAGCTTCTTGCCAAGACCTTCATAATCTATGAGATAACGCATCGCCAAACGCACTTTTTCCTTAGCAAAAATAGGATTTGTCATGTTAAATCCCCAGTACATCATAGATGGTTCTAACACTTCTTCGATTTTAACATCTGTTGTTTTTTGCAGATCTGCAAGATCTTCAGGTGTCAAATCACGAGCAACATCAATATCGTGCTTTTGCAACAACAAACGTTGTGTTCCGGGCTCTGCAACATGGCGAATTAAAATCT
>NZ_JBHIRU010000063.1:0-2556 GCF_042197425.1 Bartonella sp. AA126HLJHH | reverse complement strand
TGTTGATATTGTCGATATTGTCTCACGCACAGTGCATTTTGAAGGAGCTGTTGCGGGCAGAGAAATTGGTGTGACAGTAGGGACGGGTCACTTTGATTATGCTTCACGGGAAATGAAAGAACTGACCGATATTACTGGTAAACCGGAATATGCGATAGATGGTTCTGCTTTTGGGGCTCTACAGGCGGACAGAATAAAACTTGTGGCAACAGAAAAAGGTGTTGGGGTTCGCATGCGCCATGATATGGCAGCCAATGCGGGGCAGTTGCATCTTTCTGCTGATGGGAAAATCTCGTTGAAGAATGTTTTTGGTCATGGGGGTGTTGTCCTCAAATCGAAAAGCCAGAGCATATTGGCAAAACACATCACCTCGAAAAAGCATATTGATATTGCCGCCCATAAGGATGTGACGTTAGAAACGGTTGGTGCTGATGGTCATTTGAAGATAGAGGCGCAGGATGGGCTTTTATCGATTGCCGGTAAGGCAACCTCTGGGGGCAATATGGAGCTTTCTTCGCGCCAGACACTTCAAGTTTCAGGGCTAGGGGCAGGTGCTGATATGGCTCTTGAATCGGGCGGAGACTTGAAGCTTGAGGGGATTGTTTTAGCGCAAGGGAATCTCAAGGCGCATGCCGGTGGTGATATACAAGCTCATTTTTTAGCCGGTGGGGTTGATCTGGTGGCAACGGGTGCTGCTGGTGTTGTTGTTCTTGGCACCCAAGGGGATGTTGATCTCCAGAGCAGTCAAGGGGCGATTGTTGCTGAAAGTGTTTATGGAGCAGGAGATATCACCCTGGTTTTTCATAACGGGCTATCTGTTTCTCAAACAATTCTGTCGCATCAAAATGTTGCCATTCAAGCACAACCAGCAACAAATGCTCCCGTTCATTTTGGGCAACTTTTAGCCTATGGCAAGGCAAATATTGAGGGTGGGGCGGTTGACTTTTCTTCACTGATGACGGGTGAAGAAGCTGTTTTAAAGGTTGGCAGCCTTGATGCAGGCACACTGATGACAGGTGTCGTTTCTACGGGCGGTTCAGGGGATCTTGTTTTAGATGAAAAGGGCTTTCTTTTGATTACAGCAAAAGAAGGGGTGAAGGTTGGTCAGATTGCCAGTGGTGGCAATATTGAAATTTTTGCAGGCAACGACATCTATTATGATCAGGTCATAGGCTATGGCAACGCAACATTGACATCGGTATCAGGAGAGATCAGTGTTGAGAATGTGTTGTCTGCTGAGGGGGATGTGAGATTGACGGCAAACACTCTCGATTTAAGCAATAATCGTTCTCATATTTACACGCCGCAAACGCTGTATTTAATTGCAGATCATATTGATGTCTCAGAGAGCGAATTGACTTATGGCGGTTTAGACTTTCAAAGCACCAATGCTCTTGATATTCACAATGCGCGGCTACAAGCCGTAAGAGATGGCGGTGGGACTGGAGATATTCTCTTTATTGCTCCAAGCGTTATGGTGGATAAGGCAACTTCTGTTTTAGCGGCACGAGATTTCGTGATCAAAACGGGGGAGCTTGAAAATAGCGGTCAATTGGCATCGGGGCAGGATTTAGTCTTTAGCGTGACGGGCAATGTGACTAACAGCAAAACGGGCTTAATTTATGTGAAGGGCAATGGTGCTTTACAAGTTGATGGCGCTTTGCTCAATGATTTTGGCGCCATAATGGCAGAGGGTGATTTGTTTTTTACCAATGCAGAAGGCACAGGAAAAAGCCTTTCGCTTGTTAACAAAGCGGGCTTTATTCAAGCTGGTGGAAACTTAAATATCCAAACCAACACCTTGAAAAACGAAGCTGATAGCACGCCCGTCATCACGGAAAAAACGGAATATAGCGATATTTCTTTCCAAAGACCAAAGGGTTCTGATCAACTCAGTGATGGGATGTTATATCATGATGCGAAAGTTGGTCTTTGGGGACAAGGGCACGAATATCAATATGATAACGGATTATGGAAAGGACACTTATACATTTACTTAGATAATCCACTTTGGAATAGTAAAGAAGAAACCTATGGCACCGCAATTTCAAGCGACGGAACAGTCTATAAGGCTTTTACTTGGAAATATGTTGACGAAAGAGACTCTGTAGAACAGTATCGATGGAATGGTGATAGGTGGAAGGCAGGAGGGCTCTGGTCAATAAACAAACACTGGTCACACATGACAGAAAAGACTGTCACGCAAGGGTTTTCGCATAAACCGACTGTTTCGGGGGTAATACAATCTAGTGGCAACCTCATCATTAACGCTGATACCATTGACAACCATTATAGCTCTATAGAAGCGGGGGGAAATGCGGATATCCAAGCCAAGACGCTGACCAATTTAGGGGTAACAGCTTATAAAAAAACTTATATGGGTTGTAATGCCAATACGAAGGATGGTTATTGTTATGGCTATAAAACTGATGGAAGCCGCGATGTTTCTTTAGATATAGTCAATGGCAAGGAACGCCAAATTGGTTCAGAAGCTTTGGAGAGCGTTCCTGGTCTTGTCCAAGCGGGCGGCACTTTAAATCTGGTGGTCGATCAACT
>NZ_JBHIRU010000062.1:0-2664 GCF_042197425.1 Bartonella sp. AA126HLJHH | reverse complement strand
TGGAAAGATGTTCCCGCTTTTTATAAAACGCTTTGCCAAACAACAAACCCCACACAACTGGCTTTGCGTTTGCTTATCCTTACAGGGGTTCGTACCAATCCCTTGCGTCATAATGAAGCTATAGCAGATAGTAAGGGATTTTTCTATGGCATTAATATGACGTTGATGCAGCAGGCACGTGTAGCCTTTCCAGAGGTTGTACTTAAGACTGAGCTAAAATTAGCAAATTAAACCCTTCTTATTCGTATTTGCGCAAGAGAACTGAGGTGTAACTTGTTGAGCCTAGAAACACCATGCATGATTATGTGCGCATTGAGCTATAGGACTTAGTTGTATTTAGTATTTTGCGGCTTGAATTTACCGAGGAAAGTGCGAAGCGTTAAATTTATAACAGATGCTACTGACTTACCTCTAATCTAGTAAAGTTCTATCATGACAAAGCCATTTGTTGGGGTGTACGGAAGAGCTTTGTTTTTAACTCAAGTTAGAGGTATGTAATAGCAGATGAGTGCAGTACTCCTTTGCTGCAAAGTCCTCCAATCGGTTTAGCTAAAAATATTATGCCGCAATTAGGTGCCCAATATAGCTTGATCATGTCTATAAATTTTGGTTTAATACCTTTAGCACTGGAGAACTTTAGTAAAATTAATGCTGTGTGCCTCTATCAAGTTGTAAAATATATTATGCTTTAAGATCTCGGTAAAAATTTTCATGAGAGCCAAGTGCTAACAAGGTCAAAGTAATCGTGTGATCTTCATAGCTGTAAGCAAGCAGCGTCAATTGCTTGGCCATTTTAAATTTATAGACAAAAACACCAGAAAGATCACCTGTTTTGGCTTGACCAATGGTGGGCGTTTTCATAATGACGCGAACAGCTTGGTTTAGATCTTGTTTTTGGTTGGCATGCAGTTTTTTGACAGTTTTTTTAAATGAATGGGTTTGTAAAACTTGCATAGATTCAGCCAAATTCGAATGCTGTTACATCGCCATCTGCATTTTCTTGTTGTCCAAGTAAGATTGCTTGAATAAATTGAAAGGAGAGATCTGGATTTTCTTCGGCTATTTTGCCCATACGCGACCAATATTCAATTTGCTTAGGAACCGAGCGGCTATAAACAGACGCGTAACGCTTAGCCTCATTAATGAGATCATCAGACAGTTTAACAGTTGTAGCCATGACTATACTCCTACCTTACAATAAGGTGGTAATATAGTTCAAAAGGTGTTAAAAAGCAACCTTTGAAACACAATAACCTTAGCAGATCTCTAACACAATTCCTTCTCTCACAGCCATCTTTCTTAATATCTGAAAGAAGAGAAAATAAAAGATAAATTTAGAACTAAATGATCGAGAATAAGCTCTAAAAAGGTTCGGGATAGGCAGAAAATAAGTTAAAAGAATCAACGGAATCAAAATTCCCGAACTTCTATATAATCTATTGATTTTATATAAATATAGCATTCCTACCCCCTCCGCCACAGCACTTTTGTCGTGCTATAAATTATTGATTCTATATGTCTTGTATGTAACTTGTCAGCAGGTTTTGCAGCAATTCATTTTTAAAATTCACGTCTTTTTTAAAAAATTAAAGGGGTTTTCAAAGGGTCTTCAAAGGCCTTTCAAAGATCATTTAAAGACCCTTTAAGGCAGCTTTTTCTCCTTTGCTAAAAGTCGCAATTTGAGATGATGAGCTCTTGAGCTGGAATTGGATTATTTGAACTGCATGTATAAGATATGGTGACTTCTTTTATCTTAAATGGGCTAAAGCTTTTGCGAATCTCCGGCACATCATTGAGTGACAGAAGAAACTTTCCCTTTAATTGTGCAAGCAGTGTGGACATCCTCTGATAATCCTCTCGCTTAAACAAATCCTTGCCATAGTAATCCTCAACACCCCAATAAGGCGGATCAAGGTAAAACAAGATGTTGGGACGATCATAGCGCCTAATAAACTCAAACCAATCTAAATGTTCAATGGTCACACCTGCTAAACGACGGTAAATAAGCTTTAAGGAGGCTTCAAGTTTGAGACTATTAAACCGTGCACCACGGTGTGGATCAACTCCAAACGTCTGTTTTGCCACTTTGCCACCAAAACTCAACCGCTGCAGATATAAAAACCGCAATGCCCGCTCTAAATCTGTCAGGGTCTTGGGATCTTGGGTGCGTAACCGTTCAAACGCCTCACAGCTACTCACCTGGAACTCCAACAGATCCATGAAAGGGTAATAATGGCGTTGCAACACCCGAAAAAAATTCACCACATCACCTGAACGATCATTGATCACTTCATATAAAGGAACTAATTTTCTCCTTAAAGATACAACGTATTGATTTATAATGATAATCTAGCGTTACTCATATTGAATTAGACCCTCGAATAACGCAAGATTCTCTCATTTTAAATCTGCTTATCTTGAATCAATCAAAACCACACCTTTGCACGTCACAAGCGGGATGAGTGTGTGGGTAAAACTGTATAAGAAAGGAATGAAAATGGTTTTTATGAATCGTCTTAACGCAAGGGCTGTCGCAACATTGGGAGCTGGCAAATATAATGATGGTGCCGGCTTGATCCTCCATAAGCGTAAAGATGGTGGTGCTCAATGGCTTTATCGTTATACCATTCACGGTCGGCGCCGTGAAATGGGCTTGGGCGCCTT
>NZ_JBHIRU010000061.1:0-2684 GCF_042197425.1 Bartonella sp. AA126HLJHH | reverse complement strand
TTTCCAATCGCTGATTACAGACCAGATGTTTCGGTCGTCAACGGTAGCTTTACGGATACGCTTGTGAATGTTTTACCGGCTGATGGCTGTTACATTCCGATGCCTAATGCAATGGTAGTGTCTCATGCTTTAGAAGAAAAGCCGTTGGGGTGCATAGCCTTTAGAAGTGGCAATGGTGTTAAGATAATCGTAGGAGGAGCCAAAAAGCTTTACAGTTATGATAGTCAAACGAAGGGTTGGAAAGACATAAGTCAAAGTGGTGTGACCTATCAAGCAAATGAAGAGAATAAATGGTCGTTTGCATTATTTGGTGAAACTATTATTGCGGTGAATAAAAATGATAAACCACAAGTCTTTAATACTCATAGCTCTGAACGGTTTGAAGATTTAGGAGGCAATCCCCCGAAAGCAGGATTGGTGAAGGTTTGGGGTGATTTTGTTTGTTTGATGCAATTAACAGATCATCCCAATCGCATCCATTGGTCGGGTTTGAATGATGCAACTCATTGGACGGTAGGTGATAAAGATTGTTATTATCATAATTTTAATGATGGAGAATATGTTCAAGGGGCAACGGAATCGAGCAATCCCCTCGTTTTTTTGCGTTCTGCTATTTATGCTGGTTGTTTTACGCTAGGCTCTAAAGTCCCCTTTATTTTTCAAAAGCTTCAAGACAAGCGTGGATCCCGCAGTGCAGCCTCTATAGCGTGTCGTGGGAGTGATGCTTTTTTTGCTGGTGATGGTGGCTTTTATCAGATGAGTTTGGATGGTCAACTTTTGCCGATAGGCTTTGAGAAGGTTGATAGAACAGTTTTTAAAACCTTTGATAAGTTTGCTCTTGATGAGATGCAAGGGGTTATAGATCCCATTGATAACCGGATTTACTGGTCCTTAAAGAGAGGCAATAACGAGCAAACGACCTTTGTTTATGATTGGGGATTGCAGAAATGGTCGACGCTACAGGGAAAACCTTTCACGTTGTTTCCAGTATTTACGACAGGTTATACTTTAGAACAGTTAGATGAGATCTCGATCAATCTTGAGACATTGCCGGCTTCTTTAGACAGCCCTCGTTGGCAAAGTGGCGCCCCAATGCTTGGTGCTTTTGATGATGAAAATCGGCTTGTTATGTTTACGGGAGCACCGATGGAGGCAACGGTTGTTTCGCAAGAATTGGGAGCACCAGATGGAAGTTTTAACTTTATCACGAAGATGTTTGCTGAAGTTGATACGACGGAAGGTCTTTTAAGCATAGGAGAGCGTCGGCTTCGCAATAATCAGACGCCGATTACATGGCACAAGGAGAGGGTGTGTTCATATGTCACGGGCGCTTATCATGGTCGTTCGCGCAATCGTTATCACCGCTTTAAATTGCGTATTCCTGAAGGCGTTCATTGGAACCATATCACAGGATTTAATGTGGATTTACGTCCTTTAGGCAGAGGGTAATGGCAAAAGTCTTTTTGACCACGTCTTGGGATATGGAGCGTATAGCGCCTTATCTTGAAGACATCATTGCATCCTTTAGAGAATATGTAGAGCGTTTCAAACATGAAATCACGTTGCAAGAGCTCCTTGAAGCGATTTGCAGTGGCAAGAAACAGTTATGGCTTGTTTTGGATGATGACGAGCGCTTTTTAGCGGCATTCACGACCCAGATACAGCAGACAGTTTTAGGAAAGAAGCGCGCACTGATTTGTGAATGTAGTGGCAAGGGCATTCTTGATCAAGTTGACAATTTGCAAGTTGTAGAGGATTGGGCGCGTGAGAATGGTGCTTCTGAAATGGAGATCTTGGGTCGTTTAGGTTGGAAGCGTGCACTAACCAAGCAAGGCTATGGCATAGCTATGCTTTATTATAGGAAGGAATTGTGACATGGGGAGCAAGACACCAACAACGACAGAACAGAAGCAGGTACAAACAAGCGCCCCTCCTGCTTGGATGCAGAATGTCTTTAAGCGTGGGGGTGCAGATGCGTATAACATGTATGACACAGGGATGGGTGGTAATGTTTATGGTGGTCCTCGTGTAGCGCCGTTAAGTGATCAAACGCGCTATGGAATTGGTGGTCTTGGAAGTATTCCTCATCATTATCAAAATCGCTCTTTGATGAATACAATCTATAATCCAACGTCGGCAGCCATGAATCTTCGACATATGGCCTCTGGTGGTATGATGGGAGAAAATTCGTATTTCAAACAAGCACTTCAAGAAGCATTAGATGATTCAGACACTCAAATTAACAGATATTTCTCAGGTATTGGTCGTTATGCAACTCCTGATCACAGAGAGGAAGTGCGGAAAGGAAGAGATTCTATATACGCTCGTGCTATGTTAGAGCAATATAATCGTGATGCGGACCGCATGATGCAAGCCAATGCCATGATAGACCAAGCCAATCAAAATCAATTGGGCGCCTCAAATAACTTCTTACAGGGTTATGGGAATGCCTATTCCAATGCCATACAAGGGGGAGGTGTGCTTGATGCCCACAATCAACGCCTTGTTGATGCCAATAGAGAACGTTGGCTGGAACAAGACAATAGCGGTTGGAATAGGTTGAATATGCTTATGAACGCCGGTCATGGCTTTGCAAGAAATTACGGTACGACAACGAATAATCATACAATCTCTAAGATAGAGGGCAATAATCCGTGGAAAAATGTAGGGACTATAGGTTCTTT
>NZ_JBHIRU010000060.1:0-2710 GCF_042197425.1 Bartonella sp. AA126HLJHH | reverse complement strand
TGACAACCAAGATAAGTGTTTTTATAAGCCGTTGCCCCTAAATTGGTCAGCACATTGGCGTGGATATCGGCATTTCCCCCTGCTCTCATAGAGCTATAATGGTTGTCAATGGTATCAGCGTTAATGATGAGATTGCCGTGAGATTGTATCATCCCTTGACGAGTAGGCGAAAATTCTTGCGTGACAGTTTTCTGTATCATGTGAGATAATTATTCCATCGGTACCCTTGAAAAAAAGCGAACTTTCACTCTCTTCATTCCAAGTAAATGCCTTGTATACTATCCCATCTTCTAAAGTTATCTTACCATAAGTTGCCTCTTTGTTGGGCAAAGAATTTTTAAAGTGAAAATCACATATGTTTCCTGAACATTCAACTTCCTCATAGGAAACGGCCCCACATTTCTACCCTCAACTCATTTGCTACACTTGTTGTATGATACAAAATCGCATTTTCAATTGGATCAAACCCCTCTGGTTTTTGGAATGCGATGGTGACTTCTTCCGTTTTTTCCGTGATGATCAACAAATTGAACAGATCAATCAAGTTGTTGAAGCCTTTTTAGCAGAGATAGAACGAGAGATACAACAACTCTCAACAAAAGCTGCTTAACCTTATGGGGGTGTTTTGTTCCCCGCATATCTACGAGCACCCCCACCCTTCTTAACACTTTCAAGTAATGCGTGATTCACGCCACACGTGAATTGCATCTCAATGTAAGGAGAAAAGATATGGCACCTCGTAAAGCTATCATAACGCAAGCAGACATTGCACGAGCTTTAAGAGAAGCAAAAAAGCAAAAATGCGAACTCATAGAAATCAAACCTACCGGTGAACTGCTTATCTATCTTAAAGCAGATATTCCAATACCAAATTCAGTTAGCCACCCAGACAAACTTTTAGATTTGTCAAAGAATGAATATTACGAAACCGCACTCTCTAAGATGTAAAATACCATGCCTAAACCACGTCCTCCTCATCTCGTTAAACAAATTACTCAACATGGCAAAATTGTATGGTATGTACGTATTGGTCATGGACCACGCATTAGAATACGCGGTACCTATGGAACGCAAGAGTTTGTTGATAACTACAAAAGCGCACTTGCCGAGTTACAAGGGCTTATACTTCCTAAATCAAAAACTGGTAAACTTGTTGAAGGTTCATTCGCATGGCTCCTTAAATAATATTTTAATAGCTCCAATTGGCATAGCCTTTCTAAAGTCACCCAAAAACAAAAAGAACTCATCCTTATGAAGGTATGTGATTGGAGAAGAAACATTCATTTGTGGTAAAGAAGGTAAAAAACTAGTTAAAGAAAGTTTTGGCAACCTTTTTCGTGAGGCTTGTAACGTAGCGGGAATCAAAAAATCAGCACATGGCTTAAGAAAATTAGCAGCAACACGCGCAGTTAATTCTGGTGCAACAGTCTCGCAACTCAAAGCAGTTTTTGGCTGGACAGACGACACTATGACATCTCTTTACACAAAGAGCGCAGACCGTAAAAACTTGCTCTTGAAGCCATAAAAAAGCTTCAAAAAGATGAGGAAAAGAGGCCTATAAAACTCAATAGAATCAGGAACAACCTATTCTCTCATATTAGACATAAATATTTTATTTTACACATATTTGTGAATGAAACGGCTTTTAAAACCTTGTCTGTTAAAGTTTATGCTTTTTGCCTCTGCATAATTTAGCGTTTTTAAGTTCTATTCTTGAAAAACTATGCAATACTTTAACAAACTATTTATTGATCTAAGCGTTCAATAATCTTTTCTTCCATTCAAATTACCTTTTTGCTTATCCTAAAGAAAAAAGCATTATAAATATACCTAATTTTCAGTCATATCTGGAAAAGGTTTTAAACTGTCGATGCAAATCTTACACAACGTTTTATTCAAATAGTGTAAATCAGCCCTTTCCTCCAAGATACCCTTTAGACGCATTAAATATCTGAATATTTTTATTTAAAAAATAAAAATCTTTTAAAGAGCTTTCTTATTGAATTGTACTTATTTAAACTCAATAAAAATTTTCCTTGAATATATATCCCATTCTTACAAATTTATCTCTCATAAACTGTCAAAGCAATAACATTTTCTTTTCGCAGATATGACCGATCTAAATAGAATAAATATCTGGAAAGGTAAAATAATTTAAAAATACACGACCGAAATTTAATATAATTTATCAAACATTTTCAACTGAACTTTTCTTATTATTACGAAAACGACCATTAGAACTTAAAAAATATTGCTTTGTTAAAAATTTTCAAACAGGAAAAAGAAATGATAAATATCATAATTACCTTTCATTTTTTCAGAAAAAACTATCATATTTAAAAATGAAATTCTTAGATAACACACTCAAAGAATTAACTTATGAAGAATTATTTTAATTGAAACTTAAATGGTTTTACAAAGAACGCTTTAAAATGCGTATTAAAATGATTGACCTTTTGCAAGAAATTTGTCAAAAAGCATATCTAGTTTGGAGGGGTGGCCGAGCGGTTTAAGGCACCGGTCTTGAAAACCGGCGTGCAGGAGACTGTACCGTGGGTTCGAATCCCACCCCCTCCGCCACAGCACTTTTATGGTGCTATAACTTATTGATTTCATGTGTGTTTTTTCAAGGTTGTAGCTTGCCAGCGGGTTTTGTATATTTTGCCACTAGGTTTTGTACCAATTTATTTTTTCTCAAAGAGTTTTAAAG
>NZ_JBHIRU010000059.1:0-2829 GCF_042197425.1 Bartonella sp. AA126HLJHH | reverse complement strand
CAGAGGACTGAGAAGGCTTTGGTTCAACAGGGACAGAAGGAGGAGAAACAGTATCCAGAGATGAAGTGTCCTCCGGAGCAGAGGGCTCAGATGGCAACGACATAGAAAGTGGATCAGGGCGTGGAGAATCGACAGGATCAGAGGACGTAGAAGAAGGAGGGTCAGACACAAACGACGTAGAAAGTGGATTGGGAGGGGGAGGATCAACAGGATCAGAGGACGTAGAAGAAGGAGAGTCAGATGTCAACGACGTAGAAAGTGGATCGGGGGGAGAAGGTGGAGGATCAACAAGAGCAGAGAACGTAGAAGAAGGAGAGTCAGATGTCAACGACGTAGAAAGTGGATCGGGAGGAGAAGATGGAGGATCAACAGGATCAGAGGATGTAGAAGAAGGAGCGTCAGACATAAACGACGTAGAAAATGGATCGGGAGGGAGAGGATCGACAGGAGCAGAGGACGTAGAAGAAGGAGGGTCAGACACAAACGAAGTAGAAAGTGGATCGGGAGGGGGAGGATCGACAGGAGCAGAGGACGTAAAAGAAGGAGGGTCAGACACAAACGAAGTAGAAAGTGGATCGGGAGGGGGAGGATCGACAGGAGCAGAGGACGTAGAAGAAGGAGAGTCAGATATCAACGACGTAGAAAGTGAATTGGGGGGAGAAGATGGAGGATTAACAGGATGAGATAATGAAGAAGGTTTACCAAATGGACCATTATAAGAACCTATTCTAGAAGAAATATAAACCCCTTCGAGTCGGAAATCCCAAAATTCCCCCTCACCTTCCACTAATCTTTGCGTAGCATCTGCTTCTCCAAAGGGCGAACCTGGACCATAACCACGAATACGATATTGATAAGGAAAACCTTTCACCGTAGTATAATCATCATAACCATTGGCGAGTCGAAAAGAACCTGCCTGCGCTGTTCCAGCAACTTGAATGAGTGAAATGCTTTGATCTTTTCCCTCATAGACTTCTTTACTTGCATATTTTGGAAAATTTTGCACATGAACGAATGTCGTTCCAGAAACATCCCCATAGATCAATATGCGATCCGTCTTTTGGGGATTAAACAAACCCTCATCATTCAAAAATGCATTCAACCTAATCTGAGCGTTTCCCTCGGCACTGTAGACTTTTTTATCTTTTGATGCGAGAATTTTATCTCCTGCACCTATATCTGCTTTTTTTCCAATGCGTAGCGTTTGATAACCACTGTCTTCATCAAAGATCAATGTGCTATTGGAAAGACTTAGAGAAGAAAGCGATGAAACAGATTCCTGTAAACCGTTGTATTTACTTTTAGTAAGATACCATTTTGAATAACGAATTAACTCTAAATCAATAACCGATCTACCCTCAACACGCGTACCTCCTATAAGAGAGGAAGCGTTTGCTTTCACCAATAGAGAAGCATTATTTTTAGCTTTTAGCAACAAATCACCAGAGATTTTTGTTTCATCCGATAATTCAAGAGTGCCTTTTACTTCATAGTCTTTATTCCCCTTCGCATAAATCGCAATCCCGTCTGGAACTGTCATATTTGTCTCTGATAAATAAACAAATGCCCTCCCCGTGATAACTTTTTTGGTTTCTAAAATTTTTTCATCATCTCGTTGCCTCAACATTTTAGCAAGTTCTTCTGGAGCTAAAACATTAAAGCACAGTCCATATACTCCCTCACCCTGAACAGAAATATTGTTTTTTTCTATCTTAATATTTGTATTCTTAAAGCCATCTGGTGAAATATATTTTTGAATTAACTTACCATTATCATTTACATAACCTGAAAAGTTTTTCATCAAGAATGCATGCATATGATTCAGCTGAATAAAATTGTTTTTCAAATGAACGTCACCACCTTGAAAAACCTCAAAAGCTTCTGGCAATACCCCCATAGCTCCATCACCATCTGTTAAAGTTTCCTCCCTCCTTCCTTGCCCCGTAATCCCCATAGTATCAAGAATATAATGCCCCCCAAATCGAGTTGAAAATGAGCCAATCTGGTTAAAATTAACGGTACCGTCTGTCATTTTAACCATTGCATCAAAACCACTCATAATACCGATCCCTTTTACATTCAAATTATCTGGCTCAATATTGATATTCACACTCACTAAAGCAATATCCGTTCCTCTCCCCCATGCATAAATAGCATGTGAAGTCCCCTTAATTTCCCCTACTGTCATGCTAATAACGGCATTTTGAGCACGAAGAGCAGGTATATTCTTAAAATCTGAAGCTATTAAATTAATTTTTCCACCATTTCTTACATACGCCCCATACGCAGATATTTTATCTGGATCATCGCCAAAAACTGTTATCTGAGAGGCATTAACAATAGTGCCTGCTTTTTCTACATATATAGCTGCAATAGGTGCAATATGAGCAGACGTCTCTTGAGAACTTTTTAAGTAATAGATTTTATCTGCGAGAAAGTGTGTTTTTCTATCATCGCATTTATAAAATGCCCCTCCTGCATCACTTGAAGATCCTGCAGCATTAACATACGTAACCTGCAAAAAATAAAGAATAGCTGTTGTAACGTTGCATAAAAATACATATTTATGAAATACATAAATCATAACTCTTGCCGCCTCCTATTCCCCTACTTCTATTCATTGAAGAATAATATCTATATTAAGCTAATAAATTTCTCAAAATACAATAAATATAAAATGAAATATTTAATTTAATACTTAATACAATACTATATACTTATATATAAGTTACTATATAGTTTATGTATCGCTAAAAAAGGTGGCGCAATCCAGCAGAGAAACTCGTTCCAGAAAAACCAATTTTCTTAAATCTATGCTGATAAGTGACA
>NZ_JBHIRU010000058.1:0-3223 GCF_042197425.1 Bartonella sp. AA126HLJHH | reverse complement strand
CTAAAGCTACCTTGACATGGCTTTCAAAAAACTCCAGTGCTGTAACTCCAAAATTCTCTTCTGAAGAAATCAGCATATCCTCATATTGGTATCGCGATTTCTTACCGTTAGCGTATTCCCAGCCAAGACAATAGGCGGCAGTGGTAAGACTGACAGAAACCCATAATCTTCCACTATCCCGTCCATAATCTATGACACCATAATGAATACGCACTATGCGATCGGGGAGATGATAATAAGAAAACATATCACCCATTTCATCGCGATGGGGCTCCCAGCCAAGTCTTTTTAAAATCTCTGTTGCATCTTTGGTTTGCATCGTCATTACCCTGCGTGCTCTTTAATTCTTTTACAGAGAAATTCATAAAAATTACTTGCGTAATACTGGGGATCGCTAGGTAGAAACTTAAGATAGAGCGGACACTCTCCATCCTGAAACTGAGTATAATCAAAGTAAAAGGTTTCACCAAAATCTGTTCTATTGACAACAAGCTGCTGTGGTTTTGCTAAACCATTTTTTATATCTGTTAAGTGATAATAAACAATATCACCAGCAGGATTATCTTCAAAACTTGCGTTATAAATGCTAAAAATTTCATAACCTCCAATTTCTCCTCCTCCATAATTTTTTAAAAAACTTTTGTAGGACGAGGTGAGTTGTAAACCAAGAGTTCTCTCAGCCTTTTCAATCAATATATCATCAGGCGCATCCTCTGCAGTGCCAAAATTGATAATCTCATCATCATATTTATTCACTTTATCAATTAATACTACAACATCATCTAAGGTATAGGTTTTCATAGATGATCCCCCTTAAAAATATTAACGATGCCTGCATTCTTGAAAATAAAAAATAGTGGTTTAACATTGCAATTCGGAAGTAAAACCACCATACAAAGAAATTTACTTCAAGTTATCTGTAATCCTTTTACAGAGAAATTCATAAAAATTACTTGCGTAATACTGGGGATCGCTAGGTGGAAACTTAAGATAGAGCGGACATTCACCATCCTGAAACTGAGAGTAATCAAAATAAAATGTCTCACCAAAATCAGTTCTACTCACAACAAGCTGCTGTGGTTTTGCTAAACCATTTTCTACATCCGTTATATGATAATAAACAATATCATCACTACGAGCAATTTCAAAATTTGTATTATAAACACTTAATATTTCCTCACCACAGATCTCCGCTCCTCCGTAATTTTTTAAAAAACTCTTGTAGGAAGTTGTAAACTGCAAACCGAGAGTTTTCTCTGCTTTTTCAATTAGTACATCATCAACTCCATCATCAGCAGTACCAAAATCGATACTATCGCTATATTTATCAACTAGTACTGCAACATCAGCTAAGGTATAGGTTTTCACAAATCTTCCCCTGCGTGCTCTTTAATTCTTTTACAGAGAAATTCATAAAAATTACTTGCATAATAATGTGACGCTCCAGATGGAATCTTGACGTAGAGTGGGCATTCACCATCCTGAAACTGAGTATAATCAAAGTAAAATGTCTCCCCAAAATCAGTTCTACTGACAACAAGCTGTTCTAATGTCGCAAAACCATGTTTCCTATGATATAAGTTTTTATGCACAATATCACCAGCAGGATGATCCTCAAAACTTGCGTTATAAATGCTAAAAATTTCCTCATAACCAATTTCTCCTCCCTTATAATTTTTTAAAAAATCCTTATAAGAAGTTGTAAACTGTAAACCGAGAGTTTTTTCTGCCTCTTTAATCCGTACATCACTAACTGCATCCTCTGCAGTACCAAAATTGATAATCTCATCATCATATTTATTTACTTTATCAATTAATTGTACAACATCAGCTAAAGTATAAGTTTTCATAGGTTGTTCTCCATAAATTATTATTTTTTAGTTGCTATATCTTTCTTTTCATAATCTTTAGCACGTTCCTTCCAGTATTTCGTCCTCCATTTATCGAATAGGTCTCTGTCAATAGCTGATCCCATTGTATTAGGATTAATATGAATAACTGAATTATGTTTATTATGAAACGCATTTGTAACCTCTGCTATGGGACCATCATGTGTTTGCAGCATATGATGCAATTCAATGGGATTTTCATTAAAGTCAAGAGGTGCTCTTCCTGTTTTCATCCTTTCAATATTTGTACCTTTTACTTCTTTTCCTTTTACTGTCCAACTAACAATCTGGTTAGGATCAAACAGATCATCTCTCTGATAGACTTTGTTTGTCTGAGTAATTTTTTCTCCCTTGTTAGTTATTTCAAACTCAACCTCAATAGGTTTTGACCAGAATTTTCTCTCTTGCCCCAAATATTGAGTTGCAATAGCTTCATCGCTCATTTTTTCTAGCGATTGTGCGATTTCTTTCCCCACATGCGCAGTATTTACTTCAGAACTAGTTGCTCCCGTTATAGCCGCTTCTTCAGCTTTAGCAGCAAATTTGATGAGATCTTTTTCTACAAGCTTTCCCGCAAGCTTTACGCCTCCCTTGGCTGCTGAAACAGCACCGTCAGTAAGCACTGTAGAACCCACTATATAAGCCACATCTCCTAATGGTTTACCTAGCATTTCGCCAGATTCAGCACCAGCACTGAATGCTCCATCCCCCCCTTTCTCCATTGTTTCATGTATGTGATCTATATGCCCCCCAAAGGAATCCTTTATGTGATCTATACGCCCTCTAAAGGAATCCTTAACACCTCCCCAGAATTGACCAACTCCTTCCCAGAGTTGACCAGCACCTTCCCAGACATCATCAAATATATGCCCACTCGTGGCCCAAGCTTTTGCTGTTCCAACGCCTTGAAGGGCATTTTGATAGATCTCATCAACTGAACTGTTTCCTATTGCCGATCCTAATTCTTTAACGTCATGAACTGTCGCATATATTCCGTTTCCTATTGCCGATCCTAATTCTTTAACGTCATGAGCTGTCTCAGATATTCCGTTTCCTATTGCTTTTACGGCACCAACAATCATACCCTTCGCAAGACCTATCCCAAAAATCCTATCTTGCTCTTCATCAATCTCGAACCATTTTTCGTTAACATCTCTTCGACACTGATCATCAGGGCACTCTTCTAACTCTTTCTTCATCTGAGCGCGTTGTGCACTACCCAAAAAGTTATTTGCAGCGGCATTACCAGCGGCATCAGCGCCGGCATCAACATTGCCACCGGCAAGGGCAGCAGCAACGCCCCCAGCAGCCCGTGCAACATCAATGGTGTGGTC
>NZ_JBHIRU010000057.1:0-3291 GCF_042197425.1 Bartonella sp. AA126HLJHH | reverse complement strand
AATTATTGACTGAAGTAGCAACGCTGTTTTTGGGAGGAGCTGGAACAGCCAAGGGAGCCATAAAGCTTGGCGAAAAGACAGTGATCAAGTTCAATGCTATGAAAGATTTTGCCCAATTCGCTTCCAAGAAAAATCTTGCCAAACTTGCAACTCAAGGAGATCCTGACAAATTTGCGGCGAGGAAAGAACTGACCAAACTTGCTGCTAAAGAAAAAAAGCTTTGGTTAAAAAAGAAACCCACTAAATTTACCGATAGCAAATTTGGTCAGACGAACAAAGCTTATAAGAGAGACGATTTGTTTGATCCTAACCAAAGGGTTAAATGGAGAGTAAACAAGAAAGACGTGTGGGGCACCAATATTGAAAGGATGGAAACAGGAAGAGCACCTATAGGATTTGATGGTGAGCCTGTTGAGTTGCATCACCTAAAGCAAACGCATGAGGGGCCCATAGCAGAAATGAGCAAGGAATCTCATAATAAATATAATTCCGTGATTCATGCTCCTTCCAAAACACATCAATCGCTTATAGAGAGAGAAAAGTTTAATAAGTGGAGAGAGGAATATTGGAAGGAACGCGCTAAAGGGTATAGAGAACAAAAAAACAGTAATTTAGGAGAAATAATTGATATGAAATGGGGTATTATAGGTCTAGATTTTGACAGATGGGGACAGGAGCATCGGCAGTAATACTCTACGGTTGATGAAAAGAGAAAAAACAGAGATTTATAGAATAATTAATGGAGAATAATTGATGAAAACCTATACCTTAGATGATGTTGCAGTCTTAATTGATAAAGTAAATAAATATGATGAAGAGATTATCAATTTGGGTACTGAAGATGATGGAGAGAATGAAACAGATGATTTACAGATTGAAAAGGCGGAGAAAGCTTTGGGTTTGCAATTCACATCCTCTTACAAAGTTTTCTTAAAAAAATATGGAGGAGGAGAAATTGGTGGTGATGAAATATTTAGCATTTATGGAGATTGTGGGGAAGGTATTCCTGCTGGTGATATTGTTTACCGAAACTTACTCAATAGAGAACGTGGTTTTGTGACACCAGAACAGCTTTTCATTAGCAGAACAGATTTTGGTGAAACCTTTTATTTTGATTATACGCAGTTTAGGGATGGAGAATGCCCACTTTATGTCATGCTTCCATCTGAGGATTGCGAGTATTACGCTAGCAATTTTTATGAATTCCTTTGCAAAAGAATTAAAGAAAGTGTGGGAGCTGAGATACCTGATGGTGACCAACCGATTGAAAAGATTGAGAACACTCCCACTCCGCAACCTATCCCTTTTTACAAGAGCTTTTGGAAAAAACTATGGAAGAGGTGAAATTGATAGAGGAAATATGAAGCGTTTATAACGCAAGTTTTGAGGATCATCCATGAAAACCTATACCTTAGCTGATGTTGCACAATTAATTAATAAGTATCCGGATGTTATCGACTTTGGCACTGCAGAGGATGCACCTGATGATATATTGATTGAAAAGGCTGAGAGAACTCTTGGTTTACAATTCACCTCGTCCTACAAAAGTTTTTTAAAAAATTATGGAGGAGGAGAAATTGGTTGCGAGGAAATTTTTAGCATTTATGGTGTAGACTTTGAAACTGTTTATGGTGGTGACATTGTCTATAATCGCTTAACAGAAATGAAAAATGGTTTAGCAAAATCACAGCAGCTTGTTGTCAGTAGAACTGATTTTGGTGAGACATTTTACTTTGATTACTCTCAGTTTCAGGATGGTGAATGTCCGCTCTATTTTGAGGTAATATCTGGAGATCCCCTTTATTATGCAAGTAATTTTTATGAATTTCTCTGTAAAAGAATTAAGGACCATGCAGGGGAAGATTTAT
The DNA here is from genome assembly GCF_042197425.1 of Bartonella sp. AA126HLJHH. NCBI lineage: Bacteria > Pseudomonadati > Pseudomonadota > Alphaproteobacteria > Hyphomicrobiales > Bartonellaceae > Bartonella > Bartonella sp. AA126HLJHH. The sequence continues at coordinate 1,423 of NZ_JBHIRU010000057.1, read as the reverse complement.
GAAAACCTATACCTTAGCTGATGTTGTAATATTAATTGATAAAGTGAATAAATATGATGATGAGATTATCCATTTTCGTACTGAAGATGATGCAGTTGATGATCTTGTAATTGAAAGGGCTGAGAAAGCTCTTGGTTTACAATTCACATCCTCTTACAAGAGTTTTTTGAAACATTATAAAGGTGGGGACATTAGTGGTGAAGAAATCTATAGTCTTTATGAGCATCCTATAGGTGTTTCTGTTAATGACGTTGTTTTCCAAAACTTAAATGATAGAAAACGTGGTTTTACGACACCAGAACAGCTCGTTGTGAGTTATGATCTTGATGAAACCTTTTACTTTGATTATACGCAGTTTCGGGATGGTGAATGCCCACTCTATGTCATGTTTGCGGATGAGGAGTCCGAATATTACGCCAGTAATTTTTATGAATTCCTATGCAAAAGAATTAAAGTACACGCGGGAGTTGAGATACCTGATGGTGATCAACCGATTGAAAAGATTGAGCACACTCCCACTCCGCAACCTATCCCTTTTTACAAGAGTTTTTGGAAAAAACTATGGAAGAGGTGAAATTGATAGCGAGGAAATATGGAGCGTTTATAACGCACGTTTTGAGGATCATCTATGAAAACCTATACCTTAGATGATGTTGCAGTATTAATTAATAAGTATCCGGATGTTATCGACTTTGGCACTGCAGAGGATGCACCTGATGATATATTGATTGAAAAGGCTGAGAGAACTCTTGGTTTACAATTCACCTCGTCCTACAAAAGTTTTTTAAAAAATTATGGAGGAGGAGAAATTGGAGGTTATGAAATTTTTAGCATTTATAACGCAAGTTTTGATAAGTGTCCTGCTGGTGATATTGTTTTCTATCATTTGACGGATATAAAAAATGGTTTCGCAAAACCAAATCAGCTTGCCGTGAATAGAACTGATTTTGGTGAAACATTTTATTTTGATTATTCTCAGTTTTGGGATGGTGAATGCCCACTCTATGTTGAAATTGCATCTGGAGATTCAGAGCATTACGCAAGTAACTTCTATGAATTTCTCTGTAAAAGAATTATGGAACATGCTGGGGGGGGGTAATGACGATGCAAACCAAAGACGCAACAGAGATTTTAAAAAAAGTTGGTTGGGAGCCCCATCGCGATGAAATGGGTGATATGTTTGCTTATTATCACCTCCCCGATCGCATAGTGCGTATTCATTATGGTGTCATAGATTATGGACGGGATAGCGGAAGATTGTGGGTTTCTGTCAGTCTTACTACTGCTGCTTATTGTCTTGGCTGTGAATATGCTAACGGTAAAGAATCTCAATCTCAATATGAGGCTATGCTGATTTCTTCAGAAGAGAATTTTGGAGTTACAGCACTGGAGTTTTTTGAAAGCCATGTCAAGGTAGCTTTAG
>NZ_JBHIRU010000056.1:0-3331 GCF_042197425.1 Bartonella sp. AA126HLJHH | reverse complement strand
TTTTTACAGTCCAATACTTATAAGTTTTTTCAATCAGATGCGTATCAGAAGCTCAAAGATCTTTTTGCAGGTATGGCGGAATCTTCATCAGACGGTTCTGGGTGGGATGCGCTTGCAAGTGGTGTGAAGCATCTTAATGAAGGTGATAAACGAAGAGAACAAGTCAATCAAACCGTCGAATACCTAAAATCTAAAGGTTACAGCGAAGAAGAAGCTGCTATCATGGCACGTAATCCGCAAATGCTTAGTGCGATGCTAACAGGTGGTGATACTCCTAAGTTAAGTCAGGGGTTTCAATGGTATACCAATCCAGAGACTGGTGAACGCGAAATGAGACCGGTAAAGGGGTCTCCACAAGAACTTGAGTATAATCAGAAGCTACAAGCACAGAAAGAGTGGGAGGGTAAAAAGCAAAAAAATATTATTGCCACAAAACATCAGATGAACGCTGGGATAGATGCTATTCGTGATTCGATTGCACTCATTCGCAAACATAAGATTAACGGGTTTAAGGCGTGGGCTACGCGTGGAATTGGAGGAACTCCTGCGAATGAATTAGAAAAATTATTTGATACGATTAAGGGTGGTGCTTTAAAGGCGGTATTTGAGAGCTTAAAATCGATGGATCCTAGAGGAAGTCTTAGTGTTGGTCCTATATCAGATTACGAAAGTCGGACGATGGTAGCAACCTTTGGTTCTTTAGATTCTGCGCGTAATACAAAAGGGCTACTGAAAACTTTAGAAAATCTTGAAATAACATTTAATGCTTTAAATAAGCTTCAGAAAACTGATTTGCATGATTGGATGACGGGGAAGATAACCCCTCAAGAAATCTCTGATAAATATAATACTCAGAAAAAAGGCGTTATGGAGTTTGTGAAGGTATCCAGTCCCAAAGAGAGCGCTAAATTTGAGATAGGAACAAAAATTCAAGATGCAGATGGTAATATTAGAATAAAGAGATACTAAAATGCTTAATCATAAGAATGATAACGTTGGAAAACGTCAGGTTTGGAATGATGATCAGTATCCTATTATTGGACATATAACAGATTATAATAAACGCTCTTCAAATAGTCAGATTTGGAATGATGATCAATATCCTATTATTGGACACATATCAGACTATAACAACCATTCTTATGAGGAAGAAGCAGAACATCCCGAAATAAGTGAAAGTGAAGCCTTTTGGAATTCTTTAAAGCATGGATTGAGTTTTAATTTAGATGATGAGATTGCGGGGATCACAGCGGCAGGACGTGATTCTGATGATGAGTTGGCAATAATTGCTTTTGCGAAGGGGCTTTACAACTATTGGACTGGAGATAAGAAAACCATAGAAAAATATGAGAAAGAAGCCAATAGAATACGTGATTATTATCGTAGGATGAGTGATCAACATTATTGGACTTCTTTTGCTGGAAATGCTTTAGGGTCGGCAATTCCTTCCCTTGCGACTTTAGGGGGAGGATTATTAGCCTCAGGAGCACGCTTTGTAGCGCCTACACTTGCAAGGAATGTGGCGGGGTCAAAATTAGGTCAAGCCTTTTTGAAAGCAGGTCAGTTACCCCCAAGTCGATTTGCAAGTCCATTTTTAGGCATCACGAACAAAACAACATTACCTCATTTGCTTAAAGTAGGAGCGGCATCTGGTGCATTACATGGCGCAGGAGAAGGCGAAGGGCTTGGTAATACACTTACAAGTACGTTATCTGGTGCAGGTTTAGGAGCGGGCGGGGCATTGGCTGGAAATCTTGTAGGCAGTATGCTTGGTTCTACTGTTGGTGGAATACGAAGACTTTTTTCTCCTTCTCATACAAAAGAAGGTGTTTCAAAAGATACATTAAGAGCAATCAGTAAACATTTAGGCAATGAAGCTTCTGAAGATCTAGGAGAATCTTTTAAAAAAGCAGTTCCTACCGATTACGTAGCTGATCATAGTCCTTTTTTACAGGATCTTGTTTTTGATATCGCGAAAAGAAATCAAGGAGTTTATCTTGATTTGACTAAAAGAGCTGGGCAGAGAGCGCTGGGAGGAGGGGAGCGTATTCATCAAGCTGCTGATGAACACTTTGTTCCTCGTCAAAATGTCACAGGTTTAAAAGGTGATCTTATCGCGAGTAGGAAAGAAGCATCCCATACTCTTTATGAAATAGCTAAAAAGATACCAATAGGAGAGAAATATTATGGGGCACTTAATGAATTAATGGAGCGTCCATACTTTAAACAAGCTTATAATAAAGGGCTAAGGGGATTCATTAGTGATGGCAATAAAGCCAGTCCGTTTTCTTCTGAAAAATTTAGCCTTCTTAAAGAGAAACCCAACATGGGTATTCTCCATAAAACTAAGGAGGCTATTGATTTTATGATACGGGCAGAAAAGAGGCAAGGAAACAATAGCAAAGTTCGTAGCTTAGTAGATATCGACAAAAAGTTATTAGAGATTATGGATGATATATCGTCTGAATATAAGAAAGGGCGGGCATTGTATCATCAATATAGTTCACATGTAGATGCTATGGGTAAAGGTTCTAAAATCCTTAGCAAGTCGGTTAATAAGGATGAGTTCAGTAAAATCTTTGATGAATTATCAGAGGGAGAACAAGAATACTTTAAAAAGGGATCAAGAGCAAAACTTTTACAAGGTATGGGGCAAGCAGGAGATGAAGTATCCAAGGCAAAGGAGATTTTTGGTACGAATGATCTGTATGAACGATTTGCAAAGATTTATGGAGCAGATAAAGCTTCTGCTGTTAAGAATGTTGTCAATAAAGAAGCTGATTATGCAGATTTTTATAACAGAATACCAGGTCGTGTAGCGGATGAAAAGATATCTTTTACGCATAATGTCAGTATGCCAACGGGTAAACGTGATGCAGCTGTACAATTAGCAAAAGCTGCTGGGAAGGCAGCTTGGGTTCCTTTCAAAGAGGCGGCGTTTAGAGAGCGTCAACGGATTGAAAAGGATGTTGTCAAATTGTTAACAGGGGGGACACAGATTAAGAATGATCAAATTGTAGCTCTCATTCAACGCATGGTAAACGCGCATCATAAGGGATATGCGACAAAAGAATGGTTCAAAAAGCTTTCTGCTGCTTTGTTTGGAGGTGGGGGAAAAGCCTCAACGGAGGAGTTGAATTTATTGAGTGCATTTGAGTAAGGGAGGAGATTAGGCTATGACCCGTTCTAGTCCTTCTGTTAATCAAGCGATCCGTCAAGCAGCAGCGCGTTATGGTTTGCCAGAGAGTTATTTGTACCGTGTTGCGCAAGTTGAAAGTGGAGGCAATCCGAATGCAAGGAATCCCCGTTCTTCTGCGGGTGGGTTGTATCA
>NZ_JBHIRU010000055.1:0-3384 GCF_042197425.1 Bartonella sp. AA126HLJHH | reverse complement strand
AACCCACCCGCAGAAGAACGGGGATTCCTTGCATTCGGATTGCCTCCACTTTCAACTTGCGCAACACGGTATAAATAGCTCTCTGGCAAACCATAACGCGCTGCCGTCTGCCGTATCGCTTGATTAACAGAAGGACTATAACGGGTCATAGCTTTATCCTCTTCTACCTTGGTGTACTCAGCATATTAAATTGACCAGCCAATGTTTTTCCTCCTCCTCCAAGCAACGCAGCAGAAAGCTTTTTCACCCATTCTTTTGTAGCGTATCCCTTTTCTTGCGCTTTAATCATATCTTGAATGAGCTTTGCAATTTTATCATTCGGAATCTGTGTCCCCCCTGTTAACAATTTGACAACATCCTTTTCAATCCGTTGACGCTCTCTAAACGCTGCCTCTTTGAAAGGAATCCAAGAAGCCTTCACCGCAGCTTTTCCTACTTGTATAGCTGCATCATGTTTACCCGTTGGCATACTGACATTATGCGTAAAAGAGATCTTTTCATTCGCTACACGATTGGGTATTCTGTTATAAAAATCTGCATAATTAGCTTCTCTATCGACAACCTTCTTAACAGCAGAAGCTTTATCTGCTCCATAAGTCTTCGCAAATCGTTCATATAGATCATTTGTACCAAAAATCTCCTTTGCCTTGGACACTTCATCTTTTGTTTGACCCATGCCTTGTAAAAGTTTTGCTCTTGATCCCTTTTTAAAGTATTCTTGTTGTCCCTCTGGTAATTCATCAAAAATTTTACTGAATTTATCCTTATTAACCGACTTTCTAAGGACTTTTTCTCCTTCGCCCATAGCATCTACATCTGAACTATATTGATGATATAATGCCCGTCCCTTCTTATATTCAGACGATATATCATCCATAAGCTCTAATAATTTTTTCTTGATACCAACTAAACTGCGAACTTGGCTATTATCTCCTTGTCTCTTTTCGGTCCTTATCATTAAATCGACAACCTCCTTAGTCTTATGAAGAGCCCCCATGTTTGGTTTTTCCCTAAGGAGACTAAATTTTTGAGAAGAAAACGGACTAACGTTGTTGCCATCCGTAATAAACCGCTTTAGTCCTTCATCATAAGCTTGTTTGAAGTATGGACGCTTCATTAATTCATTAAGAGCACCATAATATTTTTCTTCTATCGGCGTTTTCTTGGCTATTTCATAAAGAGTATGTGATTCTGCTTCTCTACTCGCGATAAGATCATCTTTTAAACCTGTAACATTTTGACGAGGAATAAAGTGTTCATCTGCTGCCTGATGAATACGCTCTCCTCCTCCCAGCGCTCTCTGCCCAGCTCTTTTGGTCAAATCAAGATAAGCTCCTTGGTTTCTTTTCGCGATATCAAAAACAAGATCCTGTAAAAAAGGACTATGATCAGCTACGTAATCGGTAGGAACTGCATTCTTAAAAGAGTTTCCTAGCTCTTCAGAAGCCTCCTTACCTAAATGTTTACTGATTTCTCTTAATGTGTCTGTTGCAACACCTTGCTTATGAGAAGGAGAAAGAAGTCTTCGTATTCCACCGACAGTAGAACCAGCCAAATGACCTAAAGCACTGCCAACCACTGTCCCTGCTGCTCCTAAACCACCACCAACTGCTGCACTTTGAAGTGTATGACCTAACCCTACCCCTTCACCTGCTCCATGTAATGCACCAGATGCCGCCCCTACTTTAAGCAAATGAGGAAGTGTTGTGTTTTTTGTGATGCCTAAAAACGGACTGGCTTTCCCACCTACATATTTCACTCCTGCGCCTACCCGTTTCCCTACCGTGCCTACCGGTGTTGGAACGGCTTTCAAAAATGCTTGACCTAATTTTGAAGTAGCAGGAGGCGCTATCCGCCCCGCTAGTCCTGCAACCGCTCCTGTTCCTAACGTCGCAAGTGAAGGTAAAGCAGCCCCTACAACATTTCCTAACAAAGACGTCCAATAATGCGTATCACTCATCCTACGTTGATAATCACGTATTCTATTGGCTTCTTTCTCATACTTCTCTTCGTATTTTTTATCACCAGATAACCAATATCTGTACAGCCCCTTTCTAAAAGCATTTAGTGCACTCTCATTCTCATCATCACGTCCCGCCGCTACAATCCCCGCAACTTCATCATCTAAATTAAAACTCAAACCATGCTTTAAAGAATTCCAAAAGGCTTCACTTTGTGTAATCTCTGGAGAGAGTAGAGTATTTTCATAAGAAGGATTGGCATATTCTAAAACAGAACCTAAATTGATAAAATTCGGTCCAAGTTCTGATGAGCGTTCTCGATTAGCCGCATATTCTGAAGCAGAACCTAAATTGATAAAATTTGGACCAAGTTCTGATATTTTTTTACCTTGATTGTTCGTAGCACCTAATGCACGATCAACTACAAGAGAATTCTTATTGTTAATCATTTAGCCCTCTTGTAAACTTGACCATTGTAAATAAACTCAACCCCAATAGGCATTTTATTAGCTTGTTCTATGCTGCTTACAGTTGTAAAATTTGCAACATTCCCTTGTGACCCCGCCTGATTGGTAGAATTTTGGTTATTTCCTGCCATAACGGCATTTCTCATATTATTTTCTGTAGCCTCAATCTTACCTAATACAATACCTTGTACTTCAGGGTTCAGTCTTGATAAAACATCTTTTATTGTTGACAAACGCCGTTTAAGCTCTCGTGTAGACATACGTAAGTTTAATTTCCCAAGAGACTCTTTTAACATTTCAATGTCTTTATCGCTAACATTTCCAAGTCCTAGCGCCCCTCTTTGCGATAACATTTTCATTTGATCTATACGGTCAAGCCCTATACGAGATTGTATTGATTCCAAAACCTGTCGTACATCCGATTGTTCGGACGTTGAGAACGCGTAGCTAGCAGCTAAAGCTATATTACCTGTCGCCTTATTCTTAAATTTCTCAAGGTATTCCTGCACATAATCAATATCTTCTAGCAAAACCTTTGCATACAAGTTTTTATGTTGACGTAAAGCAGCTTCTCGTTCTTTGTCGAGATACGCCTTCCCACCAGGGTGATAAACCACTCTCTTTCCCGTGGGTGATGTTGGGTCATCAATTAACGAACTTCCATCATTGTAATGTTTTATGCTATCTGTACCACCTGTGAGCAATGCACTAAGCATTTGAGGATTCCGTGCCATGACAGCAGCTTCTTCATCACTGTAGCCTTTGGACTTTAAATAATCGACGGTCTGATTAACCTGCCCTCTTTGTTTATCTCCTTCGTTAAGACGCTTCACACCACTTGCAAGCGCATCCCACCCAGAACCGTCTGATGAAGATTCTGCCATACCTGCAAAAAGATCTTTGAGCTTCTGATACGCATCTGATTGAAAAAACTTATAAGTATTGGACTGTAAAAA
>NZ_JBHIRU010000054.1:0-3482 GCF_042197425.1 Bartonella sp. AA126HLJHH | reverse complement strand
TATGAAACCTTTGCGCCGTTAGAGCAGGTTGTTAATGCAAGGAAAGAAGCAGAAAAAGCCATGGCGCGTGCGAATGGTGCGCAACAGGTTGCAGAAGAATCGAAGAGGGTTTCGGAACAAGCGCTTAGCGAAGTGACGAAAACAGTTCAAACAGCGACAACAGCGCTTACGACGTCTCATGAAGCGAAGGAAGAAGCTAAAGCAGCGACGACAACGGCTAGCCTTGCGAAAGAGACAGCGGATACAGCCAATGGCTTAGCAGAAGAAGCCAAGAATACTTCTGATGCAGCGAAGCGCATGGCAGAAGAGACAAAAGCAGCAGTCGATAGAGCCTCAGGGGAAATCAATAGTACGAAAGGTTCATTGGCTACGGCATTACAACGTTTTGAAGAGGTCAAACAGAGCAGTGAGAATGCTGTTAATTTATCGACCGAAGCCAAGAGGTTAGCCGATGAATCGAAGACCATTGCAACGCGTGCAGAACAAACAGCAAGAGAAGCTTCACAAACAGCAACAGAGACGACGCAAGTAGCAGCGACGGCGGTAGCGACGTGTCATGAAGTTAAGACTGTAGCCATGCAAGCAAGTCTAAAGGCAGATGGAGCCAAACAGGCAGCCGATGATGCCAAGGATATTGCAGAACAAGCAAAAGAGTTATCAGAAGGTGCGACATCTTCTGTTACAGAACTCACAAAAACAGCCTCACAAGTACAAGCGGGAGTAGAGACAGCATTAACAGCTTCAAGAGAAGCCAAATCACAATCAGAGGCAGCTGTAAGCACGTCAGAAGAGGCGAAAGGTTTAGCGGAAAAAGCGAATACGGCATCTACAGAGGCGCAAAAGGCATCAGAACAGGCATTAAGAGAAGCGACTTCTGCGAAAACAACAGCGGGCGGGGCATCTAGTATAGCCAATGATGCGAAAGGGATTGCTGAGGCAGCTAAAACATTATCAGAAGAAGCAAAACGGTTGGCAGCAGCATCACAGGAGACAGCAGAAACAGCAAAGGCTAAAGCCGAAAGTGTAGAGGCAGTTGCGAATGAAGCAAAATCTACAGCGACTACAGCATTAACAGAAGCAAGAGAAGCTAAGAGTACGGCATCTGAGGCGAAGGGTTTGGCGGAGGAAGCGAAAAGCGCCGTTGATAAGGCGACAGGGAAAGTAGAGCAAGCTGTAAAAGAGGCTAGCGATGCGAAATCTAAAGCAGAAAATTTAGAGACTGTTGCGACTGAGGCGAAATCCACGAGTGAACAAGCAAGTCAAACCGCCTCTAGTGCAAAAAGCTTATCAGAAGAAGCAAAAGAAGAAGCAAGGAGCGCCAAAGCGACAGCCTTAGAAGCCAAAAGTGCGTTGGATAGTGCACAGACGAAAGCCGAGCAAGCGCAACAGAGTGCAACAGAAGCAACACGAATAGCCAACGAAGCGAAGGTAGCAGCAGAAGCATCGGTGCGTTCAGGAGAAACGGCAGGTGAAGCGAGTGTGGAGGCGTTGAAGGGTATAGCTACAGCAGCAAAGAGTAAAGCGGAAGCAGCAGAGAAGGTAGCAGAAGAAACGAAAGGTGCTTTGGATGGTCTAAAACAATTAGCCAATAGTGCGAAGTCGACAGCGGACGAGGCAAAGAAGGTAGCTGATGGTGCACAAAAGAAGGCATCACAGGTAGAGACAGTAGCGGGTGAAGCTGAAAAGATAGCGAAAGAAGCCAAACAGACAGCTGGTTATGCTAACCATGAGGCGGCACAAGCGCGCAGTGAGGTAGAAAAGGCAAAAAGTACAGCTCATGAAGGATGGAGTAATGCCAATAAAGCGCAGGAAGTAGCAGGTGACGCTAAGACTATAGCAAGTTTAGCGCGGATGTATTCAGACGAAGCCAAGAAAAAAGCCGAAGCAGCAGACAACAAAGCTCATGAAGCGTGGAGTAATTCCCACAGCGCGAATGAAACAGCGAAGGACGCCAAGGTTATAGCAAGATTAGCGGAAACAGCAGGTGAAGAAGCCAAGAAAATAGCGGAGAAAGCCAATGACTACGCGTATGAAGCTAAGGGTGAAGTAGAGAAAGCCAAGGAAATAGCTAATAGTGCAAAATATGCAGCAGGAGAGGCGCAAAAGGCAGCTGAAACAGCGGGTAAAAAAGCCGCGTCTTTAGAAGCAGCCGCAGAAGAAGCACAAAAAATAGCAAAAGAAGCCAAACAGACAGCAGGTTATGCTAACCATGATGCGGAGCAAGCGCGTAGTGAGGTGGAAAAAGTAAAAAGCACAGCGAATGAAGCGTGGAGTAAAGCTTACGACGCGAATGAAGCAGCCAATAACGCTAAGACTATAGCAAGATTAGCAGAAATGGCAGGTGAAGAAGCCAAGAAAATAGCAGAGAAAGCCGATGACCGAGCGTATGAAGCCAAGAATGAAGTAGAAAAAGCCAAGGAAATAGCGAGTAATGCAAAATATATAGCAGGAGAGGCGCAGAGGGCAGCCGAAACAGCGGGTAAGAAAGCCGCGTCTTTAGAAGAAGAAGCGGAAGAGGCACAAAAAATAGCCAAGGAAGCCAAGGAGTCTGCTGGTTATGCAAGACATGATGCGACGCAAGCGCGTAGTGAGGTGGAAAATGCAAAAAGCACAGCGAATGCAGCGTGGAATAAAGCCCACAAAGCGAATGAAACAGCAGATAGTGCTAAGCTTACAGCAAGTTTAGCAGAAACGGCAGGCGAAGAAGCCAAGAAAAAAGCCGAGGCGGCAGATTCACAAGCCTATCAAGCCAAGAGCGAAGCCGAAAAAGCCAAGGAAGTAGCCGATAGAGCGAAAAGGACAGCAGAAGAAGCCAAAACAACCGCCGATACAATGAAGAAAGAGCTTAGTGGTATCAAGAGTTCTCTGGAAACAGCGACAACAGCTCATACAGTAGCTTCACAGGCAAAAGCGCTAGCGGAAGAGGTAAACAATTTACTGAAACAGTCCAATTTAACGGTTCTTTCAATTTCCACGCCGTTTCTTATTGCAACAGGGAAAAAACAACTCACATTGAAGAAAGGAACGCGTATAACCTTGGCATTAGGCAATGATACTTTGGTTGCAAGTTATACGGAAGATACAATAATAAACGTTTCTTCTATTTCGGCGGGGAAGGATTATTATGTTTATTTGGTTTCTGATGGAAGACAGTCTCATAAATTTGTTTTATCAGAAAACTCTACGTATCCAAGGAATTACACAGTGAGTAATTCGCGCAAGATAGGAGGGTTTCATACGCTTTGTGCGGATGTTGGTACGATTTCCGGTCATCCATTGTCTGGTTATAGAGCAGGGGATATTTTACCCAATTCAGTTTGGTGTCTCAATCACCGTCCGCATAGTTCACCAGAAGGTATGGTTTATGACCCCTCTACAGATCTTTGGGTTGATATTTATCTTCAGTCAGGGACGGGTGAAAATACGAAATCAATGTATCGTACCAATATAACAACAAACCGTAATTATACCGAACATGTAAC
>NZ_JBHIRU010000053.1:0-3512 GCF_042197425.1 Bartonella sp. AA126HLJHH | reverse complement strand
TCAGATTCATGCTTTTCTGTTCCCAACACAACACCAGTTGTTCTATGGGCTTCATCACAAATGATCAGATCAAATTCGGGTAAACCATGCTCTTTTTGTGCATCCGAAATCACTTGGATAGAATGATAGGTTGAAAAGATGACCGTCATTGCATCTGCTAGGGATTCACAAGCTTCTTTAGCAAGGGCTTGAGCATCTGTTGTAGCAGGGAGAACAAGATCTGATGTTTCCATGCCAACAATATCATCTTGATTTTTACGACGCTTGCCTACTTTCGTATCAGAACACACGGCAAAGGAACGCAACGGGACTTGTGCATCGGCTGTCCATTCACGGATTGTTTGCGAGACTAAAGCCAGAGAAGGTACCAGAAACAACACACGCTTGCCTTTTCCTGCTATGTGTTCTGCTATCTTAAGGCTTGTGAAAGTCTTCCCCGTTCCACATGCCATAATCAGCTTGCCACGATCTGCTTCTTTTAACCCTTCACAGACTTTCTTGATGGCTTCTTCTTGATGGGGACGAGGCTCTTTTGTTGATTTCAGAACAACTTCTTTTTTCGTTGCAAATATTTGCCAGTCTATACGACTGTTTTCCATATGACGAAGGTCAATACGATAAACGGGTATCGCTTGTCCTTTAATCATGGCATTCACATTGTCACTTAATTCCACTTCTGTGGTATCAACGAGAAGACGATATTTAAAGATGTCTTTTCCAGAGGCAGCGATAAAGCTATCAATATCTTTTTTACTGATCTGATGGTCAGCTTTATAAAACTTACATTGAATAGCCACATATCCCTCTTGATTGCGAAGCTTTGCCACCAGATCAATGCCGATATCATTTTTATTCCAACCTTCACGCTCTTCAGCCCATTCATAATAGGTTTCTACCTTTTCATATCGTCCATAATGGAGAGGGTCATGCATAAGATAAGCCATGACAAGATTTTCAAACAATGTTCCCAATTCACGGGGTGATTTTGCTTGTTGACGATAATATTCTAAGAGAGAGCGTAAAGTGACGTGTTCATTATCAGAATGATGAGGGCGAAGCATAAAGAATAAACTCCATGACAATATATTCTATTGATTAATTCTCTTCAAAAGAATCAAAATGAAGCTTATTAAATCCATTTTGAATGAATAGTGTGAAAAATTCGGAAAATGCTAAAAAGCGGATAATTTTTTTTCAAAAGGGGTCTTTAAGGCTGCTTATCAACAGCCCATGACATGGAATAAGATCAGCAAAGTAGTGAAATTTGCTATTCATTTCACGTATTCATCAAGATAAATGTACTATGGGCTTTAATATATCAGAATGAGTATTTTGATAGGTTTTGTCTGTTTTTAAAACCCCCAAAACACCTACAAAACCCTCTTAGATATATATTAAAAATTGTATTTATGTGTTATGTTTAATATAGGTTGTTTATTTGAAAGATTAACTTATTGAAATATAATAACTTTTATTTTTGACTAAAAAATATATATAAGGGGGGGTAAAAAGACCCCCCAAAACCCCCATACCCCCCCAAAAACTAATGATGGGAAGTGCTTTAAAGGTTCACTGTTATATTGTTTAATGTTTTATAAGATTTCCAAATTGCCTCAGTGTGATGTCTTATGACTTTTCACTAAAGGGTGCCATTCATAACGTATGGTAGGTCGACCGCCTTGGGAGTTATTCTCTCCAGAGATTTCACGAATATAGTTACAACGACATAAAAGCTCTAAAGCTTGCTTAACGGTTTGATTGTCTGTTAAATATTTCCAATCACGTTTATAAACATCCCTTGCTGTAAAAACATCGGGTAAACAATCACAACGCTCGACAATTAATTTTGCACGCTCTGCTGTTAATGTATCCCCCGCCGCATAAAGTCTTTTGGCATGACTTAACAGATAACTTGTCCAACGCAACGCTGTTGTGATGGCATAGAGTCCAATTTCTAAACGACCAGTGTCAAGAAGTTCAAAAATCAACGCAAGACTTGCTATGGTCTTTGGCATTTTTAAAAGATGCGATTGTAAGCTTTCTGAGTAACTACCTCCTTTTGCCTCTTTATGAAGATGCTCTAACCATTCATAAAACTTCACTTGTGCTTCAGCAGAAAAACGCATGATCAGTGGTTGTTCGGGAGAACCTAAGCGTTTATCACGAAAAGAGCGAAATACCCCTTCATACTTTTGCCAGACCTCTTGATTGGGCGGTTTATCAACCAATTGCCACTCTTTATTGTCATCGGGCCAGACAATCATTTGAAAGCGTTGCAATAAACCGTCATCGTTTATTCCACGGTGTATGGCTTGAATGAGCGGAATAATGCGTGAAGGTTGAATGCCTCCAATCATGGATAAAGTGACATAAGGGATAAAAATGGTTCCACGCTCTATACGGTCATAAGTAAATTGATCATCGCCATTAAAAGCTGTTAAATAAAAGGCGCGGTCTGATTGATATTCCTTTCTTTCTAGATTGGCTAAAAAGCCAGCCAATTCATCACGCACCATTAAGAGACCACGGGGGTTTTCTTTTAAGAGTTCCCCAAGCTTTTCAACAGACACATCATTGACAATAGTGTCATCTTCATTTTTACGAGTAGAAACTAAGCGGTGTGCAAAGTGCATTATGCAATCATATTCGCAATATTAGAAAAATAATAATTTATCATTATTTACTGATACGGAGCGCAGTATTGTAGAAAATAATTTTCTTCAATTACAAAATAAATAAAAATACAGTTGATTAAGGAAATTTTTTCTTTGTATGGAGCACACGTAAAATACGCACAACGCCATTTGAAATATCATAAATCATGATATAATTTGGATGTACAATAAGTTCACGTGTATTTACAATTCGTCCTAAACGACCAAGGGTAGGAAATTTAACAAGTTTTTCTACTTTTTCAGATAAAAGTTGATCAAACTTTAAGGCAGCGGAAGGATTATCTTGTGATATGTATTCACGTATCTTTTTGCGGTCAACGTGTGCTACTTGTGTCCAAATTAGCTTCATAAAGTTGATCTATCTAGTTTACTTTGTGTCTTTAAGCGCCATTCTTTTGCTTCTGCTTCGATTTCTTCAGAAGACATTATATCACTTGCATTAGCAGAATTTATCCCTAATTGAACTTGTTCCCGAAACCATAAATCGTATGCACTTTTTTCTTTTTGTTCTTTTACGATATCGCGCATATAATCGCGCAATAATTGTGCACCAGATCTATCACACGCCTTTGCTGCTTTGGAAAATTCATTTTTTAATACATCATCGACGCGAAAGGTAAATGTTGTCTCAGCCATTTTACGACCACTTAATGTGTTACAAAGTAGTTCTAATGTAATGTATTTTTACTGTTTCTTCAATAGGTACTATTAGAATAGATATTTTATATCTATTTTGCATTTTCATAGGGTTGAAAGGGACGCCCATAAATCAACGGGCTCTGATAACAACCCAGACAGCAGAGACAGCCCCGTTTCAATGCCTTCACAAATAACCAG
>NZ_JBHIRU010000052.1:0-3663 GCF_042197425.1 Bartonella sp. AA126HLJHH | reverse complement strand
CTGGTTATTTGTGAAGGCATTGAAACGGGGCTGTCTCTGCTGTCTGGGTTGTTATCAGAGCCCGTTGATTTATGGGCTTCTCTTTCAACCAGTGGCATGATGCGTGTGAATTTACCCCCTACAAAAGCCCGTCTCACCATTGCAATGGACGGTGATGATGCGGGTCGTAAAGCAGGTTTTAACCTCGCTGCGCGTGCTTATAGCCAAGGCTTTGAGGTCTTTATGATGCAAGCTCCAAAAGGAACTGATTTTAATAACGTATTACTTTCTTAAAAGAGGGAAACTATGAAAAATAGTAATTTACAAAACAATAATGAAAATACTCCCGTCAATGATAACGATAATGTCTCTTTAAACGAAAATACTTGTTTAAAAGCCATTTCTTATGAACAAGCCTTGCAACAAAATGGTTGGGGGCAATTAAAATCGATTGCTACGGCTCTCTTACCCGTCGAGCCTTTTAGCTTATTACAGTTGCCAATGCCATTAATGGACTATATTTATGAGGTTGCCGATCTTCAACAATCTTCTATCGATTTTATTGCTATCTCTGCTTTATGTGGCTTGGCTGCTGTGATTGGCAATGGCGTGCGGATTGCTCCCAAAAAACATGATAATAATTGGAAAATTGTTCCTAATCTCTGGGGTGCTCTTGTGGGGCAACCTTCAACACTCAAAACACCTACCATGCAAGCCGCTTTAACTCCTCTCTATGCCTTTCAAGAGGAATGGCATCAAGAATGGTTAAAGAAGAAAGAACAGCAAGAAAAGAAAGATATTCTTATTGAATTAGATAAACGAGAAAAGAAAAAACAAGCCTATAAAGCACTCAAAGATCAAGATGAGGAACAAGCCCTTGCCCTTCTTTCACAATCTATTGAACACAAAGAAAGTGATGATAACACTCTTGATAAACGACGTCTTATTGTCAACGATGTGACTGTCGAAAAGCTTGGGGAACTCTTAAAAGAAAACCCCCGTGGTCTCTTGATGGTACGAGATGAATTGGCTGGGTTTTTAGCTAATATGGAAAGAAAGGAATACCAAACAGACCGTGCCTTTTATCTAACAGCTTTTAATGGCAATACGTCATACACCTATGACCGTATTGAACGTGGAACCATTCATATTCCCAATGCAACCATTTCCATTATTGGGGGCATTCAACCCTCACGCATTATTCCCATTATTCAAGCCATGTGCCATGGAATAAATGATGATGGTTTCATGCAACGATTTCAAATGATTGTATGGCCCGACGAACGAAAAAAGCGGTTATGGACGGATAGACCTTCCAATCAAAAGGTGTGGGAAAGTTATCAAGGGGTCTTTCGTTCTCTTTATGATAAACCGTTAGGCTCACCAAAGCATCCGATAACCATACGCTTTTCTGCTGAAGCTCAAGAAATGTTTCGTGTATGGTGGGAAAATTTTCAGAAAAAAATAAATAGTGGTCATTTCTCTACAAATTTACAATCGTATCTTTTGAAAATGGATAAAACCATACCAACCCTTGCGTTGATTTTTGAATTGACCGAAGGGGGTCGTTTTGAAATCAATAGAAATGCTCTTGAGAGAGCCTTGTATTGGGAAAAATATCTGTTAAGTCATGCCAAACGTCTTTATGCGGCGCATGATACATTAGCAACAGAAAGTGCAAACTTGCTTGTCAAGCGCTGTGATTGTTTACCTGATGTTTTTACTGCACGGGATGTTTATAAACGTGATTGGAAATGTTTAAAAGACAATGAAGCTGTGAAGCAAGCTTTAGAGCTTTTATGCCGTTGCAATTATATTCGTGAAATCTCTGGAGACAATAACTCCCAAGGCGGTCGACCTACCATACGCTATGAATGGCATCCTTTAGTGAAAAGTCATAAAACATTTCAATGAATGAATTTTAAATTCCAATAAAACATATAACTTATGTATTCATAAAATGAAACCTTCAAAACATTTCCCATCTATTGGTTTTGGAGGTTTTGGAGGTTTTGGAGGTGCTTTTTATTCCCCTCTTTATATATTTTAAAAATCAAAATAAAAGTCATTATATTTCAATATGTTAATTTTTATCAACTTTTCAAAAAACAATCTATATCAACATTACAACCTGTAAATTCAACTTATAGTATAGGTTTTGTAGGGGTTTTGGGGGCATAGGGGGTATATGCTTTTTATCTTTCTTACAAAGCAAGCAATAAAAGCCTATCAAAACATACATTCTGATATCTTAAAAGCACATAGTTCATTTGTCTTGATGAACACGTGAAACGAACAGCAAAATTCACTATTTTGCTGATTTTACTTCATGTCATAGGCTGTGGATAAGTAGCCTTTAAAAACCCCTTTTGAAAAAATTTATCCGTTTTTTCGCATTTTTCTACATTTTTTTCACCATTTGCTCAAAATGGATTTAATAAGCTTCATTTCGATTCTTTTGAAGAGAATTAATCTGTATCGTAGATAGTTATGGAGTTTATCCTTTATGCTTCGCTCTCATCACTCTGATAATGAACACGTCACTTTACGCTCTCTGTTGGAATATTATCGTCAAAAAGCTAAATCACCCCGTGAATTAGGAACCATGTTTGAAAACCTTGTCATGGTTTATTTGAGTGAAGAGCCGCTTCAAAAGCAAGAATACGAAAAGGTTCAAACTTATTTGGAATGGGCGCAAGAGCATGATGAAGATGGAACGGATATTGGGATTGATCTGGTGGCTACAATCCGTGATGAAGGGGGTTATGCGGCTATTCAATGTAAATGCTATGACGCCTCTCACATAATTAAAAAAGAAGATATTGATAGTTTTATTGCTGCCTCGGGCAAAAAGATCTTCACCCGTCGCATACTGGTTGATAGCACCGAAACAGATTGGAGTGACAATGTTGAACTGACTTGTGAAGGACAAGAGGTTCGTATTCAACGGATTAATCTGTTTGATTTAGAAAACAGTCAAATCGATTGGGGGGCTTATAAAGAACAAGGACAAGCTGTTCTCAAAGAGAAATCAAAGAAAAAGCTTTTAGATCATCAGAAAGAAGCGCTCAAAGCGGTTTGTGAAGGTTTAAAAGAAGCAGACCGTGGCAAGCTGATTATGGCATGTGGAACGGGCAAGACTTTCACCAGTTTGAAGATAGCAGAAACCATAGCAGGAAAAGGCAAGCGTGTATTGTTTCTGGTGCCCTCTCTCGCTCTTATCTCTCAAACAATTCGTGAATGGACAGAAGATACAGAAGTATCCTTGCGTTCCTTTGCCGTATGTTCGGATACGCAAGTAGGTAAGCGTCGTAAGAATAAAAATGATGATGAAGCTGGTCTCGATGCATCAGACCTTGTTTTACCGGCTACGACCGATGCCAAAGAGCTTGCGCGTAAAGCCAATAAAACTTCTCTTGATGTAATGACTGTGGTCTTTTCGACTTACCATTCAATCCAAGTGATTTCGGATGCGCAAAAAAAGTATGATTTACCCGAATTTGATCTGATCATCTGTGATGAAGCACACCGTACCACTGGAGCTGTGTTAGGAACAGACAAGCGTGAATCTGAATTTATCAAGGTTCATGATAACAGCATCATTCGGGGCAAAAAACGCCTCTACATGACAGCAACCCCTAAGATCTTTACCGACAAGCTGAAAAAGAAGGCTGACGCATCTGA
>NZ_JBHIRU010000051.1:0-3772 GCF_042197425.1 Bartonella sp. AA126HLJHH | reverse complement strand
GCATTGGGAGCCAATAACGGTTGCCAAGTGTTTAGTATTCAAGAAGGAGAAGCCAATATCAATGGCTTTAAACGCAAACGCTTAGCGGCTTTGCGTCATGAAGAACTCGAGGACTTTTCGACAAGCGTTGTTCCTAGCGAAACGCATATTTTTGCGCCCCCAAAAGGGAAAACAAGTTTCACCTTTAAACCCTATTATTTTCCTATTGCCGATATTCAGTCTCTTTTGTTGACAAAAGAAAAAACCGTTAACGTCACCCGTGGTGCCGTTGCCGCTGGGCGTGATGGTGTTCCTGATAAAAGCATCACCGCGTTTATCAAAATCGTTCAAGGAAGCAAGGAATTTAAAGAAGGCACAGATTTTAAAAAAACAGGAGACACCATTGATTGGGCACTGGTGGGAGACGAACCTTTAGCAGGGAGCAGCTATAAGGTGACTTATCGCTATCGCGCAAAAATCACGGCTGATAAAGTAACAGCGCAGGAAATCACTGTCTCAGGGGGTGCGGAGGGTGGTGATATTATCGTCAGTTACACTTATAAATTGCCCCGCATTGACCGTATCGGTCTCAACACGGGGGGCAATGTCGTCTATATCAAAGGAGTTTCATCAGATCATCCCATGGCACCAAATGTCCCTGATGATGTGTTGTCCCTTGCAACCATTACCAACAATTGGCTTGAAACGCCGGTTGTGGTCAATGATGGCACACGGGTTGCCCCCTATGATGAAATGTGGCGCTATTTTCAACGAGTGCTTTCGCTTGACCGTCTGATGCAATTAGAACGGATTAAAAGCAATGTTGACTCTAAAGAGCCTGTTGCCAAAAAAGGCATGTTCGCAGACCCTTTTCTTGATGATAGTTACAGAGATGAAGGCTTTCAACAAACAGGTGCTGTAGGCAACGGCATTTTACAGCTCGCCATTGATCCAACCTTTTACACTGCTCCTTTAAAAGCGCCTGTTACGCTTGACTGGACAAATGAAGTGATCATTGCGCAAGAGTTGACAACGGCTTGCGAAAAGATCAACCCCTATCAAAATTTTGCACCCCTGCCTGGTACAGTAACCCTTGAACCCGCAACAGACTTTTGGCATGAACAACGCACCGATTGGCTCTCAAGCGTGACCAATCAACTGAACATGGGATGGAACCGTGGGAGAAGCATTCGTAAAACAGAAATCAGTGACGATTTGGTGAGTGCAACCCAAGAGAAAATCGATTTTTTGAGACAAATTACCCTTTCTTTCAAAATTGAAGGTTTTGGCAGTAGCGAAATCTTGGAAAGTCTTACCTTTGATGGTGTGAATGTTTTACCAAAAACAAAGCTTGTTGCAGATAGCAAAGGCACCCTTGAAGGCACTTTCACGATTCCACAAAATATCACCGCTGGCACAAAAAATGTTGTGGCACGGGGAAAAGGTAGAACCATTGCTACGGGTCTTTTTACCGGTCAAGGCGTGATTGATGTGAAAGTGATGCGGCGCACTACCACGGTGAAGATATGGACGCAAGTGGACCCACAAGCGCAAGTTTTTACCCCCGATGAAACACGGCAAATCACAGGAATTGACTTTCATCTTTGCAAAATCGGCAATCAGAACCATGATTTGGTGATTGATTTGGTCACTACAGAAAACGGCTATCCTACCGCCGATATTCAAGCACAAAGCTTTTATTCTATGAAGGGCGCAAAGCTAGGGTGGGCAGAGGCACGCTATGATGTACCACTCCTTGTGATGGATGACCGCTTAACGGCTTTTGTCATTAAAACCGATGATGCTGATCATTCTGTCTCACTAGCAAAGCTTGGGGATTTTGATGCAGAACACCAAAGATTTGTCTCAAGTCACCCTTACGTGACCGGTCCACGCTTTTCTTCTGTCAATGCTAGGAGCTGGACTGCTCATCAAGATGAGGCTTTAGCCTTTCGAGTGCTGGCGGCACGCTACACACAAACAGAAAAAACCATTGATCTTGGCACTTTTGATCTTGTGGACTGCTCTGATTTACAAATACGCGCAGCCATTGAATTGCCTTCAAGCGATTGTTCTGTCATCTTTGAAATTGAAAGAAACAACGGCACGGTTTATCAACTCCTTCCCTTTCAATTACTCAGTCTTACTGAATATATCAGTGAAAAGGTAAAGCTCCGCGCTATTCTCAAAGGGACAGAGAAGCTCTCACCCGTCTTGTTTGCGCCTGTTCAATTGATTGCGGGGAAGATTCATAAAACAGCCACTTATGTCACCCGTGCTTTTACCTTTGGGGAAAAGGCAAGGTTGACCAGCTATATCAAAACCTTTTTACCGGGCGGTGCAACCTTTACACTCGAGATGCAACTGGATGATGGTGCTTTTGTTCCTTTGAAACTCGACGAAACAGAACAGTTATCCGCCCCCCTTTGGACAGAGCGCAAATTTGTGAGCAGCGATAAAACAGCCAAACAAGCGCGCCTCAAACTCACGCTTACCGGTGGACCGGCAGCGCGGTCAATGGTGAGTGATTTTGGCGCCGGTATATTGTGATGGGAGAACAGAGATGACCAAAACCAAAAAACTTGACATGGAATTGCCTAAAGAAGGTCGCTTTATCAGTTCTGAATTCCCAATCTTGCGCGAAAACTTGACAAAAATTGATCAGGCAATAGCCGATGTTGAGGACAAGGTAGACGAAAAAGCGCCTTCAAAACACACGCATACCATAAGCGAAATCACAAATCTAGAAAGCGCTCTCAATGGCAAAATGGCAGCCGATAAAACCTTCTCATTTGCTGATTTAAGCGATATCGAGGGTGCACACGATGCTGCCAACAATTATGTTCTCTATAAATCAAGCAACAATAACTTCACCTTTGGGAGTGCTGTCTCACTGTTAGGCGCACATCAACATAAAACCGAAGATATCGTGGGGCTTGATGATTTTAGAGCCAAGATCAATGAAGATCTCACAAGCTATGGTCGCCTCACAAGCCCAAATGAATGGCAAAGCTATAATAAATTTACCAGCAAAGTCACTATGAGTGGTGGCTTAGAACTGTTGGGTAATTCGTCGTTTAACCTTATCCATAATGGTGAAGTGGTTACCAATTTAAACACAAACGGAAGCACCTTGAAAGGACCTTTGAGAGTCGATGGAGATCTTGTTTATACGAAATCAGACATAGATATTCTCAAGCAAGAAATTAAAAAAATTAAACAAGGCTTAGTTGATAAACTCATTAATTGGTCTGCGCTTGCTGATGCTGAATTGCTCTATACACAGGATGGGAAAATTCAATGGCCTGATTGGGTAACGGATAAAACTAAAGTTGAGATCCAAGCATGGGGCGGTGGCGGTAGTGGTGGCGGAGCGGATACGCCAAGATTAGGAGGAGGTGGCGGCGGTGGCGGTTGTTCAGTCTGGTATGGCTATAAAGCCAGTTTAAACGGTCATCAAGATATTTTGATTGGTAAAGGAGGCGCTTCTGTTGCATCACGCAGTGCGACAGGAAATTCTGGAGGAACAACAGCTGTTGGAAAGAATTTTATTACGGCGACAGGAGGACATGGTGGTGGGGGTGCTTCTGCCTATCAATCTCACACGGGATTTGGTGGTGGTACGACTACCTACTATTCAGGCGATGGCGGTGCTGGAGGAACAGGTGGAAACTTTGGTTTAGCAACGGATGAACATCTAGGAATTGCCAAAGGCGGAAATGGTTATGCTGGAACGAATGGAATTACGAGTAAAACAAGCGGTAATGGAGGCGATGCTGGA
The DNA here is from genome assembly GCF_042197425.1 of Bartonella sp. AA126HLJHH. Lineage (NCBI taxonomy): Bacteria > Pseudomonadati > Pseudomonadota > Alphaproteobacteria > Hyphomicrobiales > Bartonellaceae > Bartonella > Bartonella sp. AA126HLJHH. The sequence goes on along the minus strand of NZ_JBHIRU010000051.1, from coordinate 12 downwards.
GGTGATACATCA
>NZ_JBHIRU010000050.1:0-4199 GCF_042197425.1 Bartonella sp. AA126HLJHH | reverse complement strand
TTATGGGGCGTCAATGTGTAAAGACTGATAAAAAGAGTGGCATTGTGAATGATGCCAATCACTATGCTGTTGAAACCATTGGCAACCCTGCCTATCCATTGGATTTGTTTCAAAGGGTTATCACTGTAAGTTTGGAAACCATGAAAATCGTTAAGAACTTACCAAAATTAGAAATAAGAGAAACCGAATAACTTATAAAGCATGCTCACATAATGAGAGTGATAACCTTACAAGGGGTATAGAGCTTATAACCATAATCTATACCTCTCTTGTTAAGTTGATTAGATATAATCTTCTTTCTATGAGGGATAACAAAATAAAGTTAAGAGAATAGGATTTTGCAACATTCCTCTTAATTATTGCGAATCAAGGATTCTTTTCGTGGAGTTTTTTTTGCCATACCTGCTATCCAGAGGGTTTTTAATTCTAAAAAATTGACTTGAAGTCACAGTGTAGCTACACTATAATAAAGGTTTTAAATGGAGATACAAATCATGAAAGCCGATTCTGTTGTTCGCGCTCGCATTCCTGCTAAAATGAAAAAACAAGCGATGATTAATTTAGAACGTATGGGATTAAGTGCATCAGACCTTATCCGCATAACATTTTTGCGTGTCGCTGAAGAAGGTTGTTTGCCTTTTGATCTTAAAGTACCTAATAGTGTCACACGTAAAGCTATAAAGGAATTAGATGAAGGTAAAGGTAAGACATTTAAAAACGCTGATGCCCTTTTTAAGGATTTAGGCATTTAATATGCTGATACCCGTCCGCTCAAGACAATTTAAACGTGACGTGCGCAAAGCGGAAAAACGCGGTAAAAATATGAATAAGCTGCGTACACTATTGAGTCTTCTAATTGAAGAAAAGCCATTACCAAGACATTACTGTGATCATCCACTAAAAGGCGATTGGGTAGGATATCATGATATTCATATCGAACCAGATTGGCTGCTTATTTATAGAATAGAAGGAGATAAATTACATCTTATTCGTACAGGAACGCACTCTGACCTTTTCAAAGAATAATTATATGAAAAGTTAAAAATACTCTAATTTTTCTCTACATAAAGAGCGCAGACCGTAAAAAACTCGCTCTTGAAGCTATAAAAAAGCTTCAAAAAGATGAGGGATAGAGAAAAAAACTAATAAAATCAATAAAGAATAAAATTCTCATTATTAATATAACTTATTGACTTAATTATTATTGAGTATCCCTTTTTTAAATAATAGTTTATATGCGTTATTCTAAAAAGAAATCATTTGCACTTTTAAATACTCTTATTTGGATTACTTTAAAACTTTTAAGAAATCCCATCTTAAAGTGAATACGCTTCTTTTACATTGCCTTTAAAAGATTATACCGTAATCTAAAATGATAGCTTTATTGTTATCAGAAGCTTTATTTAAAGAGGGTTATGTATATTCACTTTTCTTATAGGTTTTGAAGGTATAAAAACCGTCAAAACCCCTTCAAAACGTATATTATTAGTTGAATTTATAGGTTGTGTTATCAATAGAGGTTGTTTTTTAAGATCTGTAAAATATTAACACATTGAAAAATAACGTTTTTACTTTTTATCGTTTTTTTATCTAAAAGAGGCAACCGTCAAAACTCAAAACCCCGTCAAAACTCATAACCATAATGGTCTTGATAGCATTTATTATGATTATAATCCCTTTCTTTTGAAAGGCTTTAAAAGATCACATACTCTCATAAGACATGTTTTAATCATTCACTAAATGATCACTTTTGTCGATTCAATGTACTGACATAAACTTACAAATATATATTTACAGTTGTATTTATTTGTTATGGCTGTTTTAATAAGTTGTATTTTGAAAAATTCATAAAACTTAACTTGTTGAAATATAATGATTTTAATTTTCTCTCATTTAAAAAAAATGATATAGGTTCTAAAAAGAACTGACAAGACTGACAAAAGTTTATTAAAAGGGATTTTGCTCATCTCTATAATGATCAGTTTCTATTGAGATGTTTTCATAACAAGCAATAAATCACAATTATCCTATTTATCATTTCTCTTATGAACATGAAAAATGATGCCATGGCTATAAAGAACATAACAGCTATAGAGAAAGCAAAAATGCAAATGAAAGCATTTGTTATAAAGACAGTCCCTATAAAGGCTGTTAAGTCTAAAATGTGTTATTAAAAGAAATTAACAGAAATCTTAAAAGCCATTTAGTGACAAAATTGATAGGTTATAAAGTTTAAAATACGCATTATGAGAGCGTTTCTAAATATTATAAATGTATAGATTCAGAAAATAACGCAATCGTTTCATAAAACCTATAATATAGCTTTAAAAGCACATAAATATAAAAGAAGCAATTAATAAGCATAAGATATTATCAATACACAACGTATTTAAAAAATACAAAAAAACATCAAAAAAGTTTATAAATTAATTGACAATAAATACGTATTTTGTTACATAAATAACCAAGTGATGAAAACACTTTCGAATAGCGAATAGGTTGCGAAAAAACCTTTTCCATTTCTTTTAAAACACTGACTATCTTTTATGCTGTGATTAGCATATATAGTGATTTTGTCGGGTGTAGCTATGCCATACAATACCCTTATGGGAAAAGCATAGCAACGGACTATTCGCCGTGTTTTCAGCACCCGATGCTCTTATAGGGTGTCAATTGAAAACTAATTTACGAATAGGTGTAAAAATGAATTCTATTGTTAATACAGAAAAAACATCTCCAAAATACGAATTTATTGATGATTGTGAATATATTGATGGTCATTTCTTAACTCGAATTAGAGCCTTAAGAGATTTTGATGATGTCAAAAAAGGCGATTTAGGGGGGTATATTGAAAATGAAAGCAACTTATCTCATGAAGGTAATTGCTGGGTGTATAATAAAGCTCGGGTCTTTCAAAATGCACGCGTCTTTGGAAATGCTAAAGTAAAAAGCTTTTTTGTTGATGTCTATGGTAATGCGCAAATTTATGGGAATGCTATTTTTGAAGGTATGACATTAAAGGACAATGCAAAACTGTCTGGTAATGCGCATGCTAACAACGCCGTTGTAATTGAAGGCAATGCACAAATTTATGATAACGCCCGTGTCACTGATCATGCTCATATTTCTGATAATGCTGTCATTTGTGATGATGCCCATGTCGGAGGCAATGCAAAAATAAGTGGCTCTGCTTATATCTGTGATGAATCGCGTGTTTTTGATGATGCTGTTATTTGTGATGCTCTTGTCTCAGGCAATTCTTACATTCATAGCAATGCCTCTTTAACAGCTAATGAAGATATCTGTGATGATGCATATCCTGAGTTTGGGAGCGAAGATGATTATTATCGTCATGAGTATTATGCTGATTTTGAAGGGTATTATGACGATGATAATGACAGCGAATATGAAAGTGATGCTGCGTAAATGACACGCGCGGGCGCGGCGGGGGCGCCCTCCTTTAAACATCTCATTTAAAAATTTAAATCTCTATAAAGGAATTGTGCTCATGCAAAAGAAGTTTGCACTCACAAATGAAACGCGTGTAATTAATAATCATACCCTTTATCGCATTAAAGCATTAAAAGACTTTGCTGATGTTAAGGCTGGTGCCTTGGGTGGCTTTATTGAAAAGGAAGATAACCTCTCTCATGATGGCAATTGCTGGGTTTATGATAATGCTTGTGTTGTAAAATCTGGTCGTGTTTATGAAAATGCAAGGGTATATGGCAATGCTGCCATTGGTGGTTTTGTTTATGGCAATGCGCATGTATATGATAAAACCCGCGTGTATTTTGGAGCTCATGTTTATGATAATGCGCATCTTTCTGATAAGGTGTGGGTTTATCAATATGCAAGGGTTTATGGGAATGCAAAATTAACAGGAAGTGCACGCATTTATAGCAAGGCTGAGGTTTATGATCATGCTGTTGTAAGTAGCTCTTCAAAAATTTATGGCAAGGTTTATGGCAATGCTAGCGTGGGTGGGTATGTTAAGGTCTATGGTTCTGTTTATGGGAATGCAAAAGTGACTGGTTATCACACCATTAGAGGTTTGGTACATGGCAATGCAAGGTTAAAAAGAGATGGTTATTCATATGTCAAACAAAACTTTTATTATGCATATGGAATTCCTGAAGATTGTGAAATTTATGAAAACGATACCGTTGTAAAGATTATTGAAAATAACGCTGCGTAAA
>NZ_JBHIRU010000049.1:0-4586 GCF_042197425.1 Bartonella sp. AA126HLJHH | reverse complement strand
AAGGAATTTAAATGGTCTTGGGGGAACAGTGAAAAACATTGCAGGTTAGTAAACTAGTGAAAAGCGCTGATCATTTTGGGATTAGATATGTGTTTAAACCGACAAAAAGGCACCGTACAAAGAGATTTGAAGTTTTTTACTACAATTAAAAACACAAAACGCTCTGTACGGTCAAATTTTAGGTAAATAGACCAATTGGTAAATTATGGACTAAAAACATGAGAATATTAAAAGACCTGTTCTTAAAAAAGCGTAAACAACCCATGCAAAAAGAGTTTGTTGCAACAGCTGTTGGTTATGTTCCTTGGGGGGACGGAGCAGAGGAGTATTTTTACAACCTCCACAAATATGAAGATGGTACAAGAGAATGTGAAAAGTTTGATGGCTGCCAGTATTATACCACACCAGAATGCGGATTTTAGTACCAAAGCGCAAGTGAAAGCATGGGTTTACGGTGGTGCTATTCCGAAAAGCATTCTCAATTATGAACCTCTTATAGACGAGATCAATAAAGAGATCAAAAAATTATCGAAAGCCGCAGGAAATAAATATTTTTACAGATAAGCAGCGAAGAGCCTTGTTTGGCATTATAACTTTTATATTTTTATGTTTTTTAGGAATTAAAAAAATCTTGACTTTATTCAGAGTATTTTGACATTCGCGTCTGTTTCTTTGGTAATAGTCACAACGATTTTTGCAATTTTAATATTCCTTCTGAATTGCAGAGCAACCCAAAATATAAAGATGATGATACAACGGGTTGGGTGAAACTAACACGTGATTTACAACAGTATTTGCACAGACTCTTAAAACTAATAAGTTTAGCGCTTGTCGTTTTAATTTTTCCAAATAGTTATAAAGAAACTGTTTCTTTGCCTATTATTTCTAAGTAAGTGGAGTATAAGCTTTCTTTTCCATTGGGATACTGTACTTTGGTACTCAGATATTGCTCTTTGGTATTCCTTTTTAGTTTGTGTATTGTTTCTTATGTTACGTACACGCAGTTTAATAAACATATCTATTTACCCACTACAGTGCTCAGTTTAAAAGCCATAGTAAAACTTCCGATTTTATAAAACTGTTTAGATTAAATGGCATTGTCTCTTCTCAATGTTCATAGATGAAATCAACAAAAACATCAAAAAATCATTGAAAAAGGCGCGTAACAATGTCTCATGTCTGCTCACCATTGAGATATCCAGGCGGTAAGGCTGCACTGTATGGAAAAGTCAAAGAAATATTTGAGAAAAAGCATTAAATGGCTGTTCCTATAGAGAGCCATTTGCTGGCAGGTGTAGACTTGCTCTAAAGCTTTTTTTAATGGTGAAGTTAAAGATATTCACATTAACGATATTGATCTGTTTATTTGGAGCTTTTGGTATTGCGTTTTGCACAAGACAGAAGAATTAATAGAAAAAATCAATACAACGACCATTAACTTAGAAGAATGGTACATACAAAAAGATAGATACATTTAACTCGTTTAAATGCACGGGAATCTTTGCTGCGTTATAGAACTGATGAAAACACCTTTTTTATATGGACCCTCCTTGTTTTAAAAAAGGAAAAGGGCTTTGTACTTGGTTTTACAAAGCTAATGATCACCACAATTTAGAGAATGTCATCTCCCAACATGTGACAGCACCTTGGCTAATTATTTATGACAACGTTGAAGAAATTAAATTATTGTATAGGCAATATCTCTCAATAGAATTTAGCTTACAATATTCTCTACAAGAGAAAAGGAAAGCTACCGAATTGATGATTTTTTCACCTAAAATCAAAGTACCTCAATTTTTAGAAAAGAATATAGGTTCGCTTCTCAAAGCAGCTTAATTGCAGATTGCATTAATAGGAGCTTTAATCAAATGCTTATGCTTACACCATTTGGCAAAACATTACGTAAAATTCGTATTGATCGAACAGAACGTCTATTATGATATGGCTAAGAAATTAGGCGTATCTATAGCATTTTTATCTTCTGTAGAAATTGGCAAAAAAACTATACCTGCTGACATAGAAGAAAAGATCATTGAGAAATATGCTTTAGATAAAGAAACAGCCTCTATATTGAGAAAAGAAGCAAATATTTGTCATAAGAATTTTACAATGAACTCTTCTGCCCCACTTAACCATGAAATTTCTAACACGTTTGTTAGAATTTTTAAGTCTCTTTCACAACAAGATCTGACAAAGTGCAATGAACTCATGGAGAAAGTAGAAAAAAAACAGTGCTTGCAGAATAGAATACCTTGATCTCCTTATTTTATACACTGTAAACATAATTTTATATGTTAAAAACAATAATATCATTTTGAAATAATTGAATAAATATGCAAATCATTCTAAGATTTTTTATGTATAAATTGCTAATCTAATGGGGCTACAAATATGCTAAATAAAGTGACGTTAATCGGGCGCCTTGGTGCTGATCCCGAAAGCAAAACAATGAATTCTGGAGCAGAAATAGTCAATTTTAGTATAGCGACTTCTGAGAGCTATACAGATAAAAAAACCAATCAAAAAGTAGAGAAAACAGAATGGCATTCAGTTGTGATTTTTAATCCACATTTAGCAAAAATTGCACTTCAATATCTAAACAAAGGTTCAAAGGTTTACATAGAAGGAAAATTACAGACACGCAAATAGCAAGATAAAAATGGGCATGACCGCTACACAACAGAGATTGTCTTACCACAATTCAAAGAGGAATTGTATTTGCTTGATGCAAAGAAAGAGCAATCAGCATCCCCTACCCCCTCACCCATTACTTCTCAAAATTATGCTATCGCTTCAGGTGCTACTGATCATGGCACATCTCTTAATGATGCTATCCCATTCTGATTGATAACATATGACAAAGAGAAAAAAACGTACAAAACGCGGACATCCTCGGATTAAAGGATGTATCAGAGAACCAAACGGACGCATCTCACGAGCAAAAACACCGCATAAACCCATGGATAAATTGGCAATTGAAATGCGTGCCAAACGCTTTGGCTTGACCATAGAAGAGGCTAAAAATCCGCTTTCCAGAACCTATATCGGGCGGTTTTATTTGCAAGGTGTAATTAATCAAGACCAATATGATTGCTGCACAAAAATATCTTGAAGTGAAAAACAATTATCTATGTGCAAAAGAATTGCCTAATGCAATTTATGATAACTTTACTCCTTCATCAAATGAGGAGGCGCAAAAACGGTGGATTGAAAGAGTAACTCATTGTTATGAAGAGACGAAAGAGGTTATCAAAGAAACACAACACCTCTATAGACAGTATAATCTTTACGCTGCATTACAATATCTTGTTATAGAAGATCAATCGTTAACACATCTTGTTAGCTCTTTGCGTATTGTTCTTAATGCGCTTCATAAGCATTTTAGCCATTAAAAAAGAATTGACATCAGATGAAAAATCATTAAAATGTGTATATATTTACACATTATGAGTTTAGGTAATGGAACAAGATAGCCGAAAAATCATTGCAAAATTAAAGCGTGATGGCTTTGAACTTATCAAAGTGAAAGGGTCTCATCATAAATTTAAAAAAGATGATAAGGTTGTTATCGTTCCACATCCTAAAAAAAATCTTCCGATTGGTACAGCACGTTCTATCGCACAACAAGCAGGCTGGTTAAAAGAAGGAGAAGAAGAATGAAAAGATTTTTTGCTCTTGTTCATAAAGATGAAGAATCTGCTTTTGGTGTTCAGTTTCCTGATTTTGAGGGACTTTTTTCTGCTGCTGATGAGGAAGAAAATTTAATCGCAAATGCAACAGAAGCACTCCAACTTTATTGTGAAGATATAGATATAGTGCCTATTCCTTCAAAATTTGAAGAAGTCATACAACGGAAATCTGTCAAAACAGCTTTGTCAGAAGGAGCTTTTTTAATACAAGTTCCTTTTATTGAAAATGATTCAGAAGTCATACGCACAAATATATCAATTGAACGAGGGCTTTTACGTGCAATTGATAATTGTGCACAAAAGAGAGGTTTAACAAGATCTGCTTTTTTGGCAACAGCAGCCCGTCACGAGCTTAATATTTAGCTCATCAATCTGGAAAAATTTCTCACTCTCGATTTTTTTACAAAAGCGTGTAATTGTATATGATCCGCAAACTATTAATGAAAATCAAAAGGCGGCAGGCAAACAAAACGCTATAGTTAAGAGGGATATAACTATCATTGATATTATATACATGGCATCTAATATTTCTGAACCTGTCATTGCCTTTCCCTCCTATAATAATTTCACAATAATTTATAAAATCTAAAATGTTTTAGAAAATTTTATATATTCTATTTTAAAATAAAAAATATAGATTTTTTTGTTGGCATGGTGTAAAAAATTGCATTTAATGACGATACTGCACTAGTTGTATTGCGTCTAAAATTCAAAAATATCCCCAAAAATTCAGTAAAATGTGAACTTGAAGCGTGGCTAGAAAGCTCTGTTTTCTAGATAATTCTAACTAATCAATTTTTCACAGAATAAAAATCAATATTTGACTAATTATGTCATTAATTATGACTCAAAAGGAGCAATGATGAAAGCTGTCATCACTAAGCCAATGTGTGTTGT
>NZ_JBHIRU010000048.1:0-4595 GCF_042197425.1 Bartonella sp. AA126HLJHH | reverse complement strand
TGTAACCAACGGGACAAAAAACCAAATTTTAAAGGTTTTGGGAGAGAGCCATTGGTTACATGACGGCGGAATGTTGAGACACTCATATGAAGCAATTTTGCACTTTCACGGTCTGTCAAAAGAATATCATTTTCTGTCATACTAAAATCCTTTCTATCAAAAAATGGTAACAAATCATAACTATTTATTAACCACATTTTGGTTCGTTTGGAAAGATGTTTTATTTATAGAAAACAATATTTTATTATATAATTTCTGATGTGATACGTTATGAGTCTTATTGAGAGAGAATGAGAGAAAAGAGAGAGAAAGTTATCAACAGATCATGGGGTTATTCACCCCATATCTTAAGATTGACCCGTGACATAAGCCGCCCATTTATCCATATAAACACGGCGTTGTTCTAGATAGTCCGTACGACGATAGGCACGCTCTACTTTACCTCCTACTGTATGACTTAGAATGGTTTCAGCGACCTCATAGGGGGCATCGGTTGTTTCAGCAAGCCAATTGCGTAAACTAGAGCGAAATCCATGGGGGCAGGCATCAAGTCCAATACGTTTCATATATTGAGCCATACACCTATGCGCGAGGGGACCGCGACCTGTTGCAGAAAAGAAGAAATCATTGCGTGATAAAAGGCGCGCTTGTTTTAAAATGTCTAATGCTTCTGATGATAAAGGCACGCGAAACTCTGTTGTTGTATCACGCTTTCCTTTCATATTTTCAGCAGGAATAGTCCAGATATCATCCTCAACTTGATCTTTATGGATATGACATAAAGGAAAAGTACGAACGCCTGTCAGAATAAGCAAACGTAAAGCCAGTTGTGTCATTGTTGTTGTTTCGCAAAGTGTTTTATAAAAAGCCGGAACCTTTCTCCAATCCATAGCTGGAAAATTTTGCGTTTTATGGCGTTGTTTGCCTAAGAGCGCGCGTGCTTTTTCTGTTGCTTGTAAATCAACATTCAAACCTAATGCAGCCGCATGTTTAAGACAAAGATTAAGACGTATCAATGCTTTCTCTGCTGTTGCAGCTTTTGTATGCCAAATAGGGGCAAGAGTATTGCGTATCTCTGTTTGAGTAATCTCTGAAACGGGTAGACAGCCTAATTTAGGGAGAATATAAAGACGTAAAGGTGAAAACCAATCACAAGCCTTACCATCATTTTTTAATTCAGCTTTCCGACTTTCAAAAGCATCTACGGCAATATCTTTTAAGTAATGAAGATTGCTGATTGCCTCACGCTTTTGTTTATTGCGTTCTTTAATGGGGTCACGCCCCTCACGTAAAACCGAACGCCACCCAGTTGCCAATTCACGGGCTTGTTTTAAAGAGACATCTCGCAATGCTCCCAAGCCCATTTCACGACGACGTCCGTGAAGGGTATACCGTAAAATCCATTGAGCACCTCCATCTTTACGCTTATGAAGTAACAAGCCGGCACCATCATTATATTTGCCAGCCCCCAATGTTGCGACAGATCTTGCATTAAGACGGTTCATAAGAGCCATTTTTTACTCCTTTCTTATATAAATTTGATCCACACATTCATCCCACTTGTGATGTGCAAATGAGTGGTTTTGATTGAAGCAATATAAACTGATTTAAAATGAGACAATCTTAGGTTATTCGGGACTCTCATTCAATATGAATAACACTAGATTATCATTATAAATCAATGCCTTGTAGAGATAGATAGTGTCGATGAGGAGCATCCATGGTTTGTGCACGCGTTTGATTTGATTAAGGCGCGTGCAAAATACGAACTTTACAAGAATATCTTGAAAGATCCCGATTGTGCAACGGCAGCGTACAATGACTTTAACGAACAGTTGCATGAATTGCGTGCAGAGACGTCTCAACGTCATAACGTGACCAGAATAATACCAACGGATTTTTAATATGGTTTATTTTCCAATCGCTGATTACAGACCAGATGTTTCGGTCGTCAACGGTAGCTTTACGGATACGCTTGTGAATGTTTTACCAGCAGATGGCGGTTACATTCCGATGCCTAGTGCAATGGTTGTGTCTCATGCTTTGGAAGAAAAGCCTTTGGGGTGCATAGCGTTTAGAAGTGGCAATGGTGTTAAGATAATTGTAGGAGGCAAACAAAAGCTTTACAGTTATGATAGTCAAACCAAGGGTTGGAAAGACATAAGCCAAAGTGGTGTGACCTATCAAGCAAATGAAGAGAATAAATGGTCGTTTGCTCTTTTTAAAAACATGGTTATTGCGGTGAATAAAAATGATAAACCGCAAGTTTTCAAGGTCCTTAGTTCTGAACGGTTTGAAGATTTAGAAGGAAATCCACCGAAAGCAGGATTGGTTAAGGTTTGGGGACCTTTTGTTTGTTTGATGCAATTGACAGATAATCCCAATCGCATCCATTGGTCTGGAGAAGGCGATGAAACTCTATGGGAGACTCAATATAATGTTAGTGGTTATATGGATTTCCAAGATGGAGAATATGTGCAGGGGGCAACAGAAACAACCAATCCCCTTATTTTTCTTCGTTCTGCTATTTATGCTGGTTCTTTGACGTTAGGTTCCAAGAGCCCGTTTGCTTTTCAAAAGATCCAAGACAAGCGTGGAGCGCGCAGTGCAGCCTCTATAGCGTGTCGAGGGAGTGATGCTTTTTTTGCGAGTGATGGTGGCTTTTATCAGATCAGTGCTGATGGTCAACTTTTGCCGATAGGCTTTGAGAAGGTTGATAGAACGGTTTTTAAAATCTTTGATAAGTTTGCTCTTGATGAGATGCAAGGGGTTATAGACCCCATTGATAACCGGATTTACTGGTCCATAAAGAGAGGCAATAACGAGCAAACGACCTTTGTCTATGATTGGGGCTTGCAGAAATGGTCGACGCTACAGGGAAAACCTTTCACGTTGTTTCCAGTGTTTACAACAGGTTATACTTTAGAACAGTTAGATGAGATCTCGATCAATCTTGAGTCCTTGCCGGCTTCTTTAGACAGCCCTCGTTGGCAAAGTGGCGCTCCCATGCTTGGTGCTTTTGATGATAACAATCGGCTTGTTATGTTTACGGGAGCACCGATGGAGGCAACGGTTGTTTCGCAAGAAATGGGGGCACCAGATGGAAGTTTTAACTTTATCACGAAGATGTTTGCTGAAGTTGATACGACGGAAGGTCTTTTAAGCATAGGAGAGCGTCGGCTTCGCAATAATCAGACGCCGATTACATGGCACAAGGAGAGGGTGTGTTCATATGTCACGGGCGCTTATCATGGTCGTTCGCGCAATCGTTATCACCGCTTTAAATTGCGTATTCCTGAAGGCGTTCATTGGAACCATATCACAGGATTTAATGTGGATTTACGTCCTTTAGGCAGAGGGTAATGGCAAAAGTCTTTTTGACCACGTCTTGGGATATGGAGCGTATAGCGCTTTATCTTGAAGACATCATTGCATCCTTTAGAGAGTATGTAGAGCGTTTCAAACATGAAATCACGTTGCAAGAGCTCATTGAAGCGATTTGCAGCGGCAAGAAACAGTTATGGCTTGTTTTGGATGATGACGAGCGCTTTTTAGCGGCATTCACGACCCAGATACAACAGACAGTTTTAGGAAAGAAGCGCGCACTGATTTGTGAATGTAGTGGCAAGGGCGTTCTTGATCAAGTTGATAATTTGACATTTGTAGAGGATTGGGCGCGTGAGAATGGGGCTTCTGAAATGGAGATCTTGGGTCGTTTAGGTTGGAAGCGCGCATTGGACAAGCAAGGCTATGGCATAGCTATGCTTTATTATAGGAAGGAATTGTGACATGGGGAGCAAGACACCAACAACGACAGAACAGAAGCAGGTACAAACAAGCGCCCCTCCAACTTGGATGCAGAATGTCTTTAAGCGTGGGGGTGCAGATGCGTATAACATGTATGATACAGGGATGGGTGGTAATGTATATGGGGGACCTCGTGTTGCACCTTTAAGTGCTCCAACTTATCAAGCAATTGGAGGTCTTGGAGCTATTCCTCATCAGTATCAGAATTATATGAATCATTTGATGAATACTCCAACATCGTCTGCGAGAAACCTTAACTGGATTGCATCTGGTGGTTTGATGGGACCGAATTCTCAATTTGATGAGGAACTTAAAGAGGGCTTAAGTGAAATAAGAAATAGTATTAATCGACAGTTTTTAGGTAGTGGTCTTTATGGCTCTAGTGCGCATAACAATGAGTTACAGAGGGGGCTTAATGATGAATTAGCTCGTATCAAGTATCGCCAGCGTGATAGAGATTTACAGCATATGATGCAAGCCAATTCGATGATTGATCAACTAAATGAAAACCGCTTAGGCATGATAGGCAACTTATTCCCCTCTTATAATAATGCCTATTCGAATATGTTGCAGGGGTCATCTGTTCTTAATGACTACAATCAACGCCTTGTTGATGCCAATCGTGAACGTTGGCTGGAACAAGACAATAGCGGCTGGAATAGGTTGAATATGCTTATGAATGCCGGTCATGGTTTTGCAAGGAATTACGGCACGACAACGAATAATCATACAATCTCTAAGATAGAGGGCAATAATCCGTGGAAAAATGTAGGGACTATAGGTTCTTT
>NZ_JBHIRU010000047.1:0-4884 GCF_042197425.1 Bartonella sp. AA126HLJHH | reverse complement strand
ACTTCAAACCATCACGTAAATGAAAAGTAATCACCGTACTGTGATCATCACCTGAAACATCCCAATGTGTTGCTAAAACGGGAACCATTTTAGCAGGATCATCTGTCGCAGTACTCACCAAGTTATCACAAATATTGTAAATAATTTCACTTCCATAAACATCATTAAGTTGTGCGGGATCAAACGTACTGATTGCATCAAGATTCCAAGCCATCACAAGGGTATCAGCGGGTGTTTTTGCTGAAACCTGTTGTACAACTACGCCCAAAGCCATAAGAGCAGAAACAAGAGAGCTGCTACTTTTCAATATTGTTTTCTTCAAGTTCATAAACTTTTCCCTTTATTTATTTTTATCAATTAATGACGCTAAAATAATATAGCAAATTTATAATTATAACATTGAATAAATACGTTCTAATCGCCTATATTTTTAATCACCTACACAGAGTCATCTACTTGATAAATTCATTGACTTACGTCTCAATAAACCATAACGAACATGCAATATATGTTTTGCTAACCAGTATTACATTCTTTTCATAACCTCTTTGCATATGATAATGCACTATATCAGTTCTCTATTAATCATCAATAAGCCTTGTCGCCCCAAAAATAGTGAGCTTTAAAAAAATCATTACGCAAAAATTTATGAATTCATTATTCTATTCCTTTAGGCGACATTTAAAATAAAATATGCAAACTTTAAAAATAGTCATCCCCCTCAAACACTGTTTCAAGATACGGCGCATCTTTACTACATGACCAAAACGGCACTGAAACAGCAGAAAGACATAAGAAAATATCTTTTCTAAAACGCTACCCCCCACAAAAATCTGCTTAATCTTTTGAAAACTAAGTGTCAAAAGTTTTACGTTTTTACCAACAAAACCAAACGCGTTAACAAAGATAAAGGAAAAATGAGAAGAAGCATTCCTTCCACGCTTTATCTTTTGAGAAATAAAGCTTACAATAAAAGAATATACACTAAAATGCATTCTCTCATTGATAAAAATAAAATTCATTAGACGTTTCCCCCCTAAAGACATAACGAATATAAACCCTTCTAAACTTTGGCGTGCATCATTGCTTTACCACTATAAAAATAGAATAGAAAACAACATACCGCAACAGAACTCTCGTTTCCAGCGGAAACATACAGAGATTCAACGAAGCAATGCAGTGAATACCAGTCTGTCTGAGCTTAAGTATCCTCCCAAAACTGGAGCTCACACGCAGTAAAATTCCTCTCTAGTGAAGGAAAGTTATCAGATAATAAAACCTAACACAAGCAGCTTGAGTCATTTAACTTCAATTTTTCATCGCTGTATTTTATTTTTATTACCTAGGTAAGCATTGAGCAATCGACCTACATATAAATAAACCGACAATCATACAAGCAAAGTAAAACAATGCAACAACAGCACCCCATCTAAAAACCACTTTGCATTCGTCAATAATCATGAATACAATATTCATTAATTATAACCGTCATGTCATTAACAGAAATAAAAAAAACTCTTCTCAACCATTACAAATGCCAAAGACTGTTGCACAACATTGAGAGCTAGTAAAGTGTGTGATGGTGCCGATTTGCTCCTTCATAAGCGTAAAGATGGAGTGCACAATGGATTTACTGTCATACCATTCACGGGCGCCACCGCGAAATGGGTTTTGGTGTACTAAATGTTTCTTTAAAACATACAAGACATTACCATTATCTCACTTCAGATACATAACAGTTAAGGTATCACTTCTTTTGGCATCTGTTTTTTCATCCTCAAAATTATACCTTTATCGTTTTTAGTGCCAACAACAGTAGAAAATCATTAATATTGTATAGTTTGTATATTTCAATTATCTTATACAGTGGAATTGTATAATCTATACATTTATTAAATAATTCAATTATTATCCTATTGATCATTACTCTTACAAAAGACAGTTTGCCAATTTATCGACAAAA
The DNA here is from genome assembly GCF_042197425.1 of Bartonella sp. AA126HLJHH. NCBI lineage: Bacteria > Pseudomonadati > Pseudomonadota > Alphaproteobacteria > Hyphomicrobiales > Bartonellaceae > Bartonella > Bartonella sp. AA126HLJHH. The sequence continues at coordinate 2,921 of NZ_JBHIRU010000047.1, read as the reverse complement.
ACATCCTTCAAGATGATCATTAACAATCCCTACGGACTGCATAAAAGCATAACAAATTGTGGGACCAACGAATGTCCAGCCACGTCTCTTCAAGTCTTGAGAAAGACGAAGAGAAGCAGGTGTCATAGGGTTAGCCAACAGTGTTTGAAAGTCTATCTTTTCATAACGCTCTGATTGTGGTGGCTGAAAAGACCAAAAATAGCGGGACAAACTTCCCCACTCTGTTATAATTTCTTGTGCTCTAAGTGCATTATTAAGCACTGATTGAATTTTTCCTTGATGGCGAACAATGTCTTTATTTTGCATTAACATTTTCACCTTTAGCTCATCGTAATGAACAATCTTTTCAAAGTCAAAGTGATCAAATGCAACGCGAAAAAAAGAGCGTTTTTTTAAAATTGTAAACCAAGAAAGCCCCGCTTGGAAACCCTCAAGACAAATTTTCTCAAACAAACGAATATCCTCAAAAATAGGCTTTCCCCATTCGGTATCATGATAAGCACAATAAAGTGGATCCGTTCCAGCCCATGCGCAACGAACTTTTCCATCCACTCCCTTAAGAAGACCTTCCGCAAGCATGGCATTGACCCGTATTAAAAGAGCATTCCTTGATCATCGTTTGGCGACTTTATTTGCTTGTGTTTTGAACGTTTAGCGGAAATAGGCTCTTGTGTTGCAACACTGATATCTCCATCAAAAAAGCGTAAATTTATTTGCCCTGTTTCAGGAAACTGAACCAATCGTTTAATGGGCTTATGATCTTTCCCCAAAGCCAAAACAAAACCGCGCTCCAAAATATTCTGATATGAAGTGCTTCTTAAAAGCCTAGATACTACCTCTAACCCAGCACGTTGTTTTTCCACACTACGCACAAAAGCACGCTGAAGACGTGCCGTATATTCCTTTGTATTGCGTTGTGCTTTTTCACTATTTAACAAACGCGGTGAAAAACGCACACCAAGTGCATGAAAAGAAAAACGTTTTTTATCGTAGCTTACACAAAGAGCACGCTGCAATCGACTTGAAGTTTCATCCAAACCACGCCGTGGTAGAGCAAAAAGTTGATCGGCAGTCGGAAGAGCTCGTAGAGTAGCACGCAATTTTTGTCGATAAAAATCCAAATAACGCGCGAGTCCCTTGCGCAAACGTGCATCAAGCGATGCCACCAGCACCTCGAGATCAAGCTTAACAGGAACAGCCCGTTCTGCTGCGGCGGTAGGAGTTGGAGCGCGCCAATCAGCCACATAATCAATCAAGGTCCAGTCCGTTTCATGCCCAACAGCAGAAATAACAGGAAGAGAAGATTCATAAACAGCACGAACAACAGCTTCGTCATTAAACCCCCACAAATCTTCTAAACTTCCTCCTCCCCGTGCAACAATAATAAGATCAGGTTTTGGAATAAGTCCACCTGGACCAAGAGCATTAAAACCTTCAACAGCAACAGCCACTTCCCTCCCACTTGTTTCCCCCTGAACACGTACAGGCCAAACCAAAATATGCAACGGAAAACGATCGGATATACGATGAATAATATCACGAATAACAGCACCTGTTGGTGATGTTACAACGCCTAAAATTCGAGGCATATAAGGCAAAGTTTTTTTCTTTTCTTCATCAAACAAGCCTTCTTCTAAAAACTTTTTCTTACGATTTTCAAGAAGTGTCATCAAAGCACCAACCCCCGTTGGTTCAAGAGCCTCGATGACAATTTGATATTTCGATGACCCTGGATACGTCGTAAGTTTACCAACAGCAACTACTTCCATCCCTTCTTCAGGAGGGAATTTGAGCTTTTCCATAACTCCACGCCAAATAACAGCTTCCAACCGTGCCTTATCATCTTTTAAAGCAAAATAAGCATGTCCCGAAGCATGAGTACCACGATACCCTGATATCTCCCCACGCACCCGTACATAACCAAACTTTTCTTCAACAACACGCTTTAGAGCCCCTGCTATTTCGGAAACAGTGAATTCTGCCACATTTGTTACACCTGTTTTTTCACTAAACAAACTTACCATTTTTCAATTCTTTACGCCCGTTTCTGTGAACCTTTTTGAAACAACACATCTTTAAACTTTTGATTTATAGCTTCATCAAAATACCCATAACACCGGCTAGAACAACTTATATTTTTAATTTCAAATCGATTATCAGGGTTGTAAAAAAAAACTTGAAGCCGTTGTATGGGGATGTCTAGAGTCATTATTTCATCCGAAAATTCTATCAATAGAAGTTAAAATATTCAATCCTAACATCCAAACAAACACATATTCTATAAGAATTCCTGAAATAAAATTCTCTACACAACATAGTAATCCATTCCCGATAAAATTCAATGTATTGCAAAGTGTTAAAGAGCTTTGCAATACATCAAATATATCATGATCATGTTTTTTATATTTTATAAACCTGATACCTTTTTATTTTTCAATTGCACTATAAAAAATACGTGGTGCACTATTCCAAACCCATTTTTTAACATCAGGTGTCATCGCTATCGTGTGATACGTCTGATAGATAAAAGCATAAGGTCCTTTCTGCATAAAATCACGTTGTAAATCAGCATACATTTGCGCCCGTTTTTTGGGATCTTTTTGAAACAACGCATCTTGAACCTTTTGATTCATAGTTTCATCCAAATACCCATGGCACCAACTCGCATAGCCTGTATTTTTAGCCTCAAGCCGATTATCAGGATTGTAAATAAGGCGTGAAGCCATTGTATGGGGGTCCGCAGAATCATTATTCCATCCGAAAAAAATTGTATCAAAAGTACGTGCAGATAGTTTTGAAAATAACTGCGTGCCTACGAAGCGTTCAATTTTAAAACGTACCCCTACCTTTTTTGCATTGTCTTGGAGAGACTGAGCAATAGGCAAAGCAAAAGGATAAGGAGAGGCACCGGCAAAAATACT
>NZ_JBHIRU010000046.1:0-4989 GCF_042197425.1 Bartonella sp. AA126HLJHH | reverse complement strand
GGCAAAAAACGCCTCTACATGACAGCAACCCCTAAGATCTTTACCGACAAGCTGAAAAAGAAGGCTGACGCATCTGATGCTGTTCTGGCGTCCATGGATGATGAAGAGCTCTATGGAAAAAATCTTTACACGTATACTTTTTCAAAAGCTCTAAAAGATAAACTTTTAACACCCTATAAAGTTATCGTCTTGGCTGTTGATGAAGCAATTATTAACGCAACGATTCAGAAACGCCTTAAAGATAAAAATTCCGAACTTATTCTTGATGATACAACTAAAATCATTGGCTGCTACAAAGCACTTTCCCAAATAGAAAAGAAGGAAGAAGATGGCATAAAACCTATGCGTCGTTCTCTGGCTTTTTGTAAAAATATCAAGACGTCTCAATTAGTTAGCGAACTATTCAATGACGCCATTGATGAATATCATAAATTTGTTCCCGAAAGTAAGACTTCTCTTATCTTTGATGTTAAGCACATTGATGGATCTTTTAATGGCAAAAATCGTAATAAATTACTTGATTGGCTTAAAGAAGAGACAGATGAGAATAACTGCCGTGTGTTAACCAATGTCCGATGTCTCTCTGAAGGAGTCGATGTCCCTGCTCTTGATGCGGTTATGTTTTTACACCCGCGTAAAAGTCATGTGGATGTGATACAGGCTGTGGGGCGTGTGATGCGCCGCGCAGAAGGTAAAACAACAGGCTACATTATTTTACCCGTTGGTATTCCCTTTAATATTCCACCACAACAGGCTTTAGAAAACAATACAAAGTATGATGTCATCTGGCAAGTTCTCAATGCTTTGCGTGCTCATGATGACAACTTTAAAAACAAAATAAAAGCCTTAGAGCTGGACCAAGATGTTCGTCATGTGTTTGAGATTGTAGGGGTTACTTTTGACCCTGCTTTACAAGCAATGACCGCAGTTGTTGACGAACTCTCTTTCCACGCGAAATCGGAAAGTGCTGGGCTTCATATTGGTTCAGTAGCAAGTGAAAGCTCTTATAAATATGGAGGACAAAAAGAATTCGAGTTTTATGTTGATGAATTATCGCGTGCTATTAAGCCCATCATTGTCAAAAAATGTGGAGAGCCTAATCAGTGGGGAAATTGGGCTGGCAATGTAGCTGCAATTGCACAAAATCATATTATTCGTCTTAAAAGCATACTCGCTGATAAAAAGAGTGAAGCCTTTCACGCTTTTGATGCCTTTCATAAAGAATTAAAGAACGGTTTAAATGACAGTATCGAGCAAGAGGATGCACTTGAGATGTTGGCGCAACACCTTGTGACACGTCCTATTTTTGAATCCTTGTTTGATGGAAATGAGTTTGTGCAAAACAATGCCATTTCACAAGCCATGGAAAAGATCTTAAGAGAACTTGATAAGATGAATATCAAAGACGAAGCCAAAGATCTTGAAAAGTTTTATCAAAGTGTAAAGGATGATACAGAGGGTATTATTGAAACGCGAGCAAAACAGAATCTTATTATCAAACTTTACGAAGATTTTTTTACCAAGGCATTCAAAAAGACAACAGATAAACTTGGGATTGTTTATACGCCTATTGAAATAGTTGATTTTATCTTACATTCCGTCAATGATGTTTTAGAGCAAGAGTTTGGACAAAGCTTAAGTTCTCGAGGCGTCTCTATTCTTGACCCTTTCACTGGAACGGGGACCTTTATTACACGGCTTTTACAATCCAAGCTCATCAAACCAGAGGATATGAAATATAAATTCCGTCATGATATTCATGCCAATGAGATTGTTTTGCTAGCCTATTACATAGCAGCGATTAACATTGAATCGACCTATCATAGTCTTATGAAAGGAGAGTATATCCCTTTTGAAGGAATTTGTTTAACTGATACGTTTTTGATGCTTGAAGAAAAAGATTTTTTTACACGCTATATGTTTGAGAATTCAGAGCGGTGTAAAAAACAGCAGGAAGTAGATATCCAAGTTATTGTTGGCAATCCTCCTTATTCAACAGGTCAAAAAAGTGCTAATGACAATGCAAAGAATACCCCTTATCCCATATTAAATAACCGTATTCGTGAAACCTATGCTGCTCAATCTAAATCAATGAATACGCGAAATTTTTATGACAGTTATATTCGTGCTATGCGCTGGGCAAGTGACCGTATTGGTAATGCTGGGGTAATCGGCTTTGTTTCTGGCTCTGGTTACATAGAAAAATCGACAATGAATAGTTTACGAAAATCTTTAGCCAAAGAATTTACGAGTATTTATGTACTTAATTTACGAGGGGATCTTCGTAAAAATATGTTAAGCAATGGAGCTGCTCAAGAAGGTGAAAATGTTTTTGGTAGTGGTAGTATGACGGGCATTGCCGTGACGCTGTTTATAAAAAATCCCAATACTATTGGACCTTGTAAAATTTACTATCATGATATTGGTGATAATCAAACAAGAGAAAAAAACTTAAAACAATTAAGGACTTTGGTAGTATTGATGGCATTACACGAAGTAAAAAAGATTGGCAAATAATCACACCAGATAAGCATGGTGATTGGATACGTCAACGTGATGACAGTTTTGAAACATTCTTAGCTTTAGGCGATAAGAGACCTCATGAGAAAAAACTCTTTGAGATTTATTCTTGTGGCATTACGACTAGTCGTGATGCTTGGGCATACAATTCAAGTCGTGCAATTTTAGCGAAAAATATGGGTAACATGATTGCCTTCTATAACAGTGAAGCAGAACGTTTTAATAATGCTTATGCGCACACTGACAGTAAATCACGTACAAAGGCTGTAGATAATTTTGTTAATTCAGATACAAGCAAGATAAGTTGGAGTTTGAATATAAAAAAACAATTAGCAAGAGGTCATATTTTAAAATTTGAAGAAGTCGGTTTTGTTCAAAGTTTATATCGTCCTTTTACACGACAGTGGCTTTATTATAATCGCATTTTTAATGAAGCAATTTATCAAATGCCTCGTATCTTTCCTGTAGAAAAAATGATCAAAAATACAGTGATACAAGTTTCTGCTATAGGGGCAAGAAGTGGATTTTCTGTTATTATGACTAAGGATCTACCTGATTTTCATGCAATAGATACTGGACAATGCTTTCCACGTTATATTTACGAAGACACGACGGTTTCAAAAGATAAAAATGAGAAACAATCCCATTTATTTGCAAATGCTACAGAAGAAAACAAAACTGTTGGTTTACAGAGGCATGATGCCATAACTGATGAAGGATTAGCACATTTTAAAGCAGCTTATCCTAATGAAAAAATCACTAAGGATGATCTATTCTATTATGTTTACGGTATACTTCATTCGGAAGATTATCGTGCCCGTTATGCTGATAACCTCTCTAAAGAATTGCCTCGTATCCCGTGTGTAAAGAGTGCTGATGACTTTTGGAAATTTGTAACAGCAGGACGTGAACTAGGTCATTTGCACGTGAATTATGAAGATGTAGAGCCTTATCCCGTGATCTTTAAAAAGGGTAATCCAAAACAGACAGAAATCTCTAATCTCGAAAAATTCTATTATGTGACTGAAATGAAATTCGCAAAAATTAAGAATAGTAAGGAAAAGGATAAATCGACTGTTATTTACAATAGCAATATTACCATAACAGATATCCCTCTTGAAGCTTATGAGTATATCGTCAATGGCAAGCCTGCTCTTGAATGGGTTATGGGGCGTCAATGCGTTAAGACTGATAAAAAGAGTGGTATTGTGAATGATGCTAATCGCTATGCTGTTGAAACCGTTGGCAACCCTGCTTATCCATTAGAGTTATTTCAAAGGGTTATTACTGTAAGTTTAGAGACAATCAAAATTGTTAAGAACCTACCAAAATTAGAAATTAGAGAAACTGAATAACTTATAAAGCATGCTCACATAATGGGCATGCTAATCTTATTAAAGCCGCTTATGTATTAGTTTAAATAAAAGTTTATTTTATCATCTGTTATGAGATAACTAAGATAGGAAAGAATTACGTTATCAGAAATCCTTTAATGGACTTTTGTAAATTCTTTAAACGTATCATCTTGTGAATTGATTACCTATAATCTTTAAAAGGAGTGTTTATATGCGTTATTCTAAAAAGAAATCATTTGCACTTTTAGATACTCTTATTTGGATTGCCTTTAAGAGATTATACCGTATTTAAAATGATAGCTTTATCCTTTTCAAAAGCTTTGTTTAAACAGAGTTATGTATATTCATTTTCTTATATTACTTATAGGTTTTGTCTGTTTTTAAAACCCCCAAAACCCCTACAAAACCCTCTTAGATATATATTAAAAATTGTATTTATGTGTTATGTTTAATATAGGTTGTTTATTTGAAAGATTAACTTATTGAAATATAATAACTTTTATTTTGGATTAAAAAATATATATAAAGGGGGGGGGTAAAAAGACCCCCCAAAACCCCCATACCCCCCTAAACTCATAACCATAATAGTCTTAATAGCATTTCTTATGATTATAAACCGTTTCTTTTGAAGGGCTTTAAAGGATCATATGCTTTTCATAAAGCACATTTTAATCACTCACTAAAATCATAAGATTCGTCTGTTAAATAAACTGACATAACCGATAAAATAGACAAAAGCCCATTAAAAGAGATTTTTATAATCTATGGAATAATTTTATAGATCTTTTTTTATAGGTTGTTTCCTTAAAATCTTGCACCAAAACCATGATCAGAGCCATACCACTGTTGAGTTTTTCAACTAGTGATCAAGACTTTGGAGCGCGTCTTATTTTCTAAATTTCTGAAATCTTTTTGATATTTTTTAGGTGCTATTTCTTGTCTTTTTTTCCGATAAAATTGACTATTTTCTCTTTCCACGAGCGGGGTTGCTCCTTGCTGGTAACCTCTTGTTGATCATCAAACTTTTCTGCCACCCGTTCAATCAAAGCGTAGCTCACTTGCTTCACCTTTGCTACTTCTTTGGCTAAAGCTAATGCACGTTCAAGGTGGGTTT
>NZ_JBHIRU010000045.1:0-5042 GCF_042197425.1 Bartonella sp. AA126HLJHH | reverse complement strand
TCTTTAGCAATGTAAGATAATTTATACGTTGGCTGTGTAAGAGCTCCATCTTTAAAGGATGCTTCTCCACCTAAAAATTTAGCAATATCACCACCAATTTTATTAATCTGACCACCCGTAATTGCATCACGTGAACCCTTGGCAATCTGACCATCAGCAACATTATGGAGACCTACAGCTGCCTTATCCTTACCTTTGCCTAAAGTCACACTCGTATAATCAGTTTCATCACCTGTTTTATCATAATGAACAACAGCTGATTCATCTGACTGAAGGCTGGTAGAAAGATCCTTCAGACTTGCATCAAGCTGACCCTTATTAACCGCTTCATTATTTTGTGTTGCTGCCTTCACACCAGAAAGAATCCGATCCCCTTTGTCCTTATTGGCAATGTTGATTTCACCGCCTTCTACTGCACCTCCAATAGTGAGACGATGCGTTGTTTTGTCTTGCTGAACAAAGCTTTCGCTTTCTACTTTGGTAATCACATCGTTAACCTGTTCAGTCAATTTATTCTGAACATTCGTGATAGAACTTCCAACACCTGCAAGTGCATCCGCTACATTCTGATAATTCTTGTCAAAAGAAGTACCATCCTCACTAAACTGCTTGATCTTGAAATCTGGTGCTTTCCATTTGCCCTCTTTATCATAACCAGCACCTCCACCAAAATAGGTCGCAAGTTGTTCGTTCAGCGAATAAAGTTGACTACCCGTTACAGCATCTGTTGATTTAGCGCTAATCTCACCATTTGCAAGGAACGTAATTCTACTGTTTTCTTGTGTCCTGACAGCTTTGCCTTTTTCTTCTTTGCTCTTTTCATGACGCGCTACAAAGGCATCGGCTTCCTTGCTCCATAACAAAGAATCCTGTGCTACTCCTTTTGAGACTTCCTTAATACGATCGTTAACGGTTTTGATATTCTCATCAAGTCCTTTAAAGGCTGTTTCAACACCTTCATACGATTTATTTGTTACATTACCCTCTTTAGAAACTGTCGATAAGTCATACGTTGGTCCTGTAAAGTTTTTGCCATCAAAGGATACAGCGCCACCTAAAATCTTTGATAAACTCGCAGCTATGGTATTAATCTGACCACCCGTAACCGCATCGCTCGAACCAGCTACAATAGAACCATCAGCCAGCGATGTAATCTTGCTGTTTGTTTTTTCACCTTCTTTTTCACCATGCTGCGCTACAAAGGCTTTATCAGTTTTGCTCCACAATAAAGCATCGCCTTGGACTTCTTGTGTAATATTCGTTAGTTTTTCAGTAAAATTTTTGACCTCATTCGTTAGATGAGTATTCACATTCTTGACACTCGTATCAAGATCAGAAAAAGCTGAACCAACATCGTTATGTGATTTAGTCGTTACCGTACCATCGTCAGAAACATTAGAGATGTTATAAGTTGGCGCTGTAAAAACACCCGCTGAAAATGCTGCATCACCACCAAAATAAGATGCAACACTGCTACCTAGAGTATGAATCTGACCACCACTTACAGCTTCCTTTGAGTTTTCACTGATATCCCCGTCGAGTAAACCGGAAAGCTTCCGTCCTTCATTCTCTTTGTTCAAAATACTAATTTCGGTACCACCAGTTCCCTTACCAATAGTGATAAGACCTGTTCCTCCATCACGGAGACTACGCGATAAAGTCATCTCTGTTGCTTGCTTAACAAGGATACTGTCTCTTACATTAGCAATTTCAGTATTTGTTGCAAAAAGTTGGGAACCATTGACCGCTTCATTGGAATCCGCTGAGAGAGTGCCATTCTTTATACCTGTAAGAGTACGATTATCATTTTTGTTGTTGGCAATATCAATTTTATCACCATCTGTTTCTTTTCCAATGTTGATATGTTTCGTTTCTGAATCCTGTTTAACGAAGCTACTGGCTGCTACTTGTTCTTTGACATCTTTTAATTGCGAAAAATTCACCGCATCAGTTTCTTCAGTACCAGCGGCAACACCAGAAATAATCCGTGCCACACCAGTCTTATTGGCAACAGTGATTTTACTGCCTTCTACTGCAGCTCCAATAGTGATAAGATGTGTATCTGCATCTTTCTTAACAAGGCTATCGCCTTTCACATTGGCAATTTCATTGGTAATCTCATTTTTTACATTTGTGAGGGAAGTGCCAACACCCGCCAAAGCCTCCGCTACAGTGTCATATTTCTTCTCTTCAGAGTTACCATCTTCTTTGACTGTTGTAACCTTGAAGTTTGGGGCTGTCCATTGACCATTCTCATACTTAGCATCACCGCCAAAATACGAGGCAACCCCTGTGCCTAATGTATGAAGCTGCGAGCCATTTATGGCGTCTGTGGAATCTTTCGTAATATCTCCTGTGGCAAGAAATGTAATCTTGCTATTTTCTTGTGTTGCTACAGCTCTGCCTTTTTCTTCTCGCTTCTTTTCATGACGCGCTACAAACGCATCGGCTTCCTTGCTCCATAACAAGGAATCATGCGCAACTCCTTCAGATACTTCCTTAATGCGCTGATTCATAGTCTTGATATTCGTGTCAAGACCTGCAAATGCAGTTCCAACACCTTGAAACGAACTCTCTGTTACAACTCCATCTTTAGCAATGTAAGATAATTTATACGTTGGCTGTGTAAGAGCTCCATCTTTAAAGGATGCTTCTCCACCTAAAAATTTAGCAATATCACCACCAATTTTATTAATCTGACCACCCGTAATTGCATCACGTGAACCCTTGGCAATCTGACCATCAGCAACATTATGGAGACCTACAGCTGCCTTATCCTTACCTTTGCCTAAAGTCACACTCGTATAATCAGTTTCATCACCTGTTTTATCATAATGAACAACAGCTGATTCATCTGACTGAAGGCTGGTAGAAAGATCCTTCAGACTTGCATCAAGCTGACCCTTATTAACCGCTTCATTATTTTGTGTTGCTGCCTTCACACCAGAAAGAATCCGATCCCCTTTGTCCTTATTGGCAATGTTGATTTCACTGCCTTCTACTGCAGCTCCAATAGTGAGACGATGTGTTGCTTGGTCTTGCTGAACAAAGCTTTCGCTTTCTACTTTGTTAATCACATTATTAACCTGTTCAGTCAATTTATTCTGAACATTCGTGATAGAAGTACCTACACCTTCAAAGGCAGATGCTACATCAGGATATTCTTTGTTTTCTGTTTCGCCATCATCCTTAACGGACTTAACAGTAAATTTAGGAGCAGTCCAAGCGCCATTTTCATATTTAGCGCCACCACCTAAATACTTAGCTATATTCGTGGCTACAATTGTAACATTTTGATTTGTAGTAAACAGCTGTGAGCCATTAACCGCTTCATCTGAATTTGCACTGAGATCGCCACCTAATAAACCGGAAATTTTCCGTTTCTCACTATCTTTATTCAGAATGCTGATTTCAGTACCACCAGTTCCTTTCCCAATGGTGATGAGACCTGTACCCCCCGCACGGAGACTACGCGCTAATTTCTCCTCTTTTTCTTCTTCTTGCTTAACAAGGATACTGTCTCTTACATCAGCAATTTCATTATTTGTTGCAAATAACTGTGAACCATTCACCGCTTGTTGTGAAGTCTCAGTGAGTGCTGCAGCCTTAACTTTCTTTATCTCTTTACCTCCAGCATCAATACCATCGGTCGTTATTTTGGGACCACCAGTAATTACTAAGCCCGTTGCATCTAAGGTATTTCCTGCTACTTTTGCACTACTCAACGTAATATCTTTAGCAAGATCAAATTTTAGCTTATTGTCCTTATCGCCCTTTGTAATATTTAGGTTGCTACTTCCAGCAGAAAAATCTACTCCGCTATCCATAAGAACAGCTGTAGCATTTTTATCTCCAACTGATAGTTTCCAACCGTTTTCTCTTACGACCCTTTCTAAGTCTTTCAATTGTATTACATTCACTGCGTCTGAATCTTCACTACCAGCCGCTACACCTGTAATTTGGCGCGTTCTTTCATTATCAATATTACCAACACTGACAGCACTTGCTGTAGATTTCCAATAAGATGCCGTATTTGCTGCAGGTCCCTGCAGCACAGAAGTATAACCCGGAACACCACCAGCCCTGTTAGCCATAGAAAAACTTCCTATTGCAACACCACCCCCTTCTGATACAGCATTCTCGCCTATAGAAACGCTGTCCACCCCTCTTGACACTGTTTTATATCCTATAGAAATAGAATATTTTCCCAATGCATCTGCAGCCACACCAAAAGCAGCCGTATATTCTTCCCCAGCAGTCGCAAAATCTCCCACAGCTGTTGAAAAATTCTTAATCGCTTTTGTTACGCTTGTACCAGCACCATATTGGTTACCTATTGCGATACTATTTTGACCCAAAGCTTCCGCCTTATAGCCTATAGCAATGCTATTAAAACCTTGCGCCCGTGCATCACCCCCCAAACTGGTAGCATTTTTGTTTGTTGAATTTGCGCCATTACCTATAGCTATACCACTTTCCATTTTAGTCTTTGCATCCTCGCCCAACATAATACCTTTATCAGCTTTCGTGTCTCGCTGCAGTTCACTAACAGGAATGAGTTGTCTTGTTGTCAAAGTATTTATTGTGGAATTATTATCACTGTTACTAGAAAGAGTATTGACCAGAAAATTTGCGTAGTCACTGGTAGCATCCACCTTAGGTGTTGTCGCAACATTCAACGCTGTTATATAATTTTCCTTTGATGCACCAGAAGCATCTAACTCACTGTTATCGCCATCATAAGCAGAAATAACATTTCGTGGAGCTCCTACAACAGCGCTCTCGACACCTTCAAGGAATATTTTGCTTACATCGACATTTGCCGAAAAACTAGGAGAAACATTCGATAAAAACGCAACTATTGCAGCCAACAAAAGCGCCCTCACCAAAGACAACGGATAAGGAAAATGAATCCCATTTGCATCATCGTGTGCTAGTGTGGCATATGATTTTTTCATAATAAATTCTCCAATGAAAAAACTTAGAAACACCTCCAAAACATAAAAAAGACACATTTTAGCATTATCGATATCTTTGGAATT
>NZ_JBHIRU010000044.1:0-5155 GCF_042197425.1 Bartonella sp. AA126HLJHH | reverse complement strand
GCAGCCGGTCTGTTAGATTATGTGAGTGATGGCAAACAAACCACTATTGGCTTTGATGGGAATAGATATGACTTTGTAAGCAGAATTATTGGTGGCAATGGCTATACCTACGGGACAGTGCCTGCTGGTAGTAACGTTTTGACAGAATGGTGGAGAGTGGTCATGAATCCCATAAGTCCCCATACTTGTCTTGGAGATGCGAGTCCAAAATGTCGCTATAATTATGGCTCATCTCATCGTGAACAATTTCCTTTAAGTAAATCATGGAGTAAAAAATGAAACAAACTCTAAAATTATTAAGTGCTGTAACTTTGTTAGGTATTGCAGGATGTCAGTTTAATAAAACTCCTGGGGGGTATTTGAGCGCGTGGGAGAAAAATGGTGTTACTGATTTTACTGAAATAGGAAAAGCCTTATTAGAATGTGGTATGCCAGCTCCTTATGATGTATTTCCAGAAAACAGAAATTTAAGCAACAATGCAATAGCAACAATTCATGCTTGTATGGTTCAATCAGGATTCCGCTATAAAGATGAAAGGGGGGGATGGTGTGTAAACCATAAAGCCGAAAATCTCCCGATTTGTCGTCCAGGTGCTGTTGTTCCACAGCGCAGTGTCAAGAAGCGCTTAAACAGCCCGTTTTGTAAAAATCATCCAGAACAATATGAATGCTATCCTTAAGTCTTTCTTGTGATGATCAACAATCTGCCATCCTTGCCTTCACTTGGAATGGCGCGATTGTTTCCTCACGCACATTGTTTAACGGATGAAGAAAAGCAGCATTTGCAAGAGGGTGCTGATGGCAAGGTGCATGTGTCCTTTAATGGCATTTTTACTCCACCAGAGGAAGCCGCTGTTTATGCGATTCAACATGCGAAGGATAAAAATGAACCGCTTTATTTTGTTGTGTTCCCAGACGCGGCAAGCAGGGGCTTAGCAACAAGATTCAAAGTATATAAAGATGTGTAAGGGCGTATTGATGTCTATAGCTTTTTATGATTCAATAAAAAAAGTAAGTATTAAAGAAAAAATCTCAAATCAGAAAATAAAGGTGGTCTAAAAAGTGGACCAAAAAAGGTGGACGAGCAATGCTTGAAAAGGTGGACGAGAGGGGACGTTAAGTGAGGGCGATTCATCGGTTGTCAGCATCATTCGTAAAGTCGTCTCCGCAGGGTAAATATTGTGACGGGGCAGGGCTATGGTTGAATGTTCGAAAAGACAATACACGCTCTTGGTTTTTTCGCTATACGCACCACAATAAGCGCCGTGAAATGGGACTTGGTCCTGTTACGAAACTCTCTTTAAAAGAAGCGCGTGAGCTTACAAGATATTATAGTGATATTCTTAAAGAAGGCAATGATCCTATTGTCTTTCGAGAACAGACTATTTTAAAACAGCAAAGCAATATCTTCCAAGAAATTGCAAAAGCGGCTTTTGAAAGCAAAAAAGCAGAGTTGAAAAATGAAGGTAAAAACGGCCGCTGGTTTTCTCCACTAGAGTTGCACGTTATTCCACACATAGGTAATTTACCTATAGAAAAATTAACAGCCAATATTATTCGCAATGTTCTCTCACCCCTTTGGCATGAAAAAGCAGACACAGCGCGAAAAGCACTTAACCGTATCAATATTTGTTTGAAATATGCTGCGGCTCTTGGTTTAGATGTTGATCTACAGGCTTGTATGAAGGCACGCGCGCTTTTAGGAAAACCACGTGCGACATCAACAAATATTCCTGCTATGCCATGGCAAGAAGTGCCGGTTTTTTATCAAAGCTTGGATGATAAGATCCTTTCAAATTTAGCACTGAAGTTATTGATTTTGACAGGCACACGGTCATATCCATTGCGCTATTTGCGCCTTGAACAAATTGACAAAAATATATGGACGATACCAAAAGAAAACATGAAAGGTATTGTAGGGAAAGTTTCAGACTTTCGCGTGCCACTAAGTGATGAAGCTTTGAGAGTTATTGAAAAAACTCTCCCCTTTGAAAAGAATGGTTTTCTCTTTTCTGGTCGTAGAGGCAACCCCATTTCTGATGCTACCATGGCAAAATATATGACAATTTGCGGCTTAACCTATCGTCCCCATGGTTTTCGTTCAAGCTTACGGGACTGGATAGCAGAGACAACGTCAACACCGTTTGAGATTGCAGAAACGGTTCTTGCCCATTCAGTTGGGAGTTCAGTGACAAAAGCTTATATGCGAACGGATTTTTTAGAACAGCGACATGTTCTCTTGGAACAGTGGGCTTCATTTATAACAGGATAGAATTTTTACAATTACCTCTGCAGTGTTTTTTTTAGTTATTTTGACGAGAAATTTGATATGTCCAATTTTGTGAAAATAACAGTTTTAAATGTGTAAAGCTATTATTGATAGTCTCCATGAGACGAGCAAAATTAAGAAACCATTTTCTAAAGAATTTTGCGCGTCTCAGAGTATGTTTAGAGTCGGATATTTGGTTTTTGTGTAAAAATACTTACAAACGCATCCATAATACGTGAAAAATCAAGGGCTAATAAGAGTATAATGAGTACAATCCATTTTGTATAACGTGACATCACTTTTATACTTTTGTAGGTCATGATAATTTCTTGAAGGATTTCTTTTTCTCCTTCTGTAAGCTCTGTATCGTCTTTTGTTTTTTTCTTAGCCATGTTTCCACCCACACACACGTTCGCCCTGCTTGTTATGCTTTAAGATATCTCTTGCTAAATTGGAACTGATGACGTTAACATCTTGCCTCTCTAAATAAATTGGCAACCAACCAACACAAGAGACATACTTATTTGTCCCGCAACCAACGAGAGAGAGCAGTACGCACATCAGTATCACTTTTCTGATTAACTTCATTTTCCACCTCCAGCCGTGTTGTTGCTGCTTTTAAGGTTTTTTCTGTTTGCTTTTGCTGTTCTGCCTTTTTTCCAAGGGTAAAAGCTTTTGCCAAAGCCATAAAAAAAGCGGCTAGAGCCGCGCCTATTAACAGCAGATTTCTTTTCATCCATAAGATCATAAACGGTGTTCCTGAAAACGTTTAGCAACAAAGAAAATGCCAGCACATGCGGCTAAAACCATAATGGTAGCAAATGCCCATTGCACTGGACTATTGCCTGCTAATAAGCCTCCAAGCCCTGAAAAAGAACCAATAACTGGTGCAAGAGCTTCAGCTTTAAAAAGTCCCGTTGGTGCTTGCGTTTCTACGGTTTGGTAGTTAGAGGAAACAAAAGCACCTTTCGCCCATAAGCCTGCTTCTGCTGCACGCCGGTGTGCGAGACCTTCAAGACGCTTCCCGCCTGCTTTGGTCCATTTCTGTAGCTCGGCAGGGACAGCTTCATATTCACCTTGATTGAGCTTTTTTAACAGTGTCGAGTTACAAAAGGCTCCTGTTCCTACATTATAGCAAAAGGAGACTAAAGCCGCGAATTGTTCATCTGTTAATGAAACTGTAACAGCGCGTTCAACAGCATTTTCAAATTGTCTTAAGTCTTGGCAAAGAAGCTCTTCTGCTTGCTTTTCAGTGATTGTCATGCCTTCGTAAATAAAAGGTTTTCCAGCACTGTTTGTATGTCCATAACCGATTGTCCACACCCCAATGGCATCTTTATAGGCGTTTAAACGCAAACCTTCCCATTGTTTGATAAGTGCAAGTCCCTCTAATGATATTTTTCGCATATGCTTCTCCATAAAAAAATCCCCACACAAGGCGGGGATGCGTGAATATTAAAAATTGCAATTATTGCCTTTTATTAAAAATCTCGTTTCATGTAACTTTTTTCTGTGTTATACGTTACATGAAACATAATGGAGATTTTGTTATGGCTACAATGCACGTCAATGAACGCGTTCAAAAACATCGCAACGCACAAAGAAAAGCAGGTTTGCGTTTAATGCAAATTTGGGTACCAGATATTCGCCAACCGAACTTTGCAGAAGAGTGCCGACGCCAATGTCGCTTAGTCGCAAAAATGGATAAAACAGATACATCTATGCAGTTGTTGATGGATCAATCTTTAATGGATGTTGATGGCTGGACAGAATAATGCGTGGATCTCTCGTCACAATAGCTATGCAAGGCGATTTTGGTAAACCAAGACCTGCGTTAATCATTCAAGCTAATCAATTTAGTGAGCATACAAGTGTAACGGTTTTACCAATTACAAGTACACTTGTTGATGCGCCATTACTCCGCATTACGATTCAGCCAAACACAAAAAATGGTTTACAAAAACCTTCGCAAGTAATGATTGATAAGATTATGACGGTAAGATGTGAAAAAGTTAGTCCAGCTTTCGGCTCCATTCATGCAGATAAAATGGTAGAAATTGAACGCTGTTTAGCTGTATTTTTAGGAATAGTAAAATAAAAATAGTATTTCTTTTTATCATCATAAAATAGCTTTGTTTATATATCTTCCTCATCCATATGGATGACGCCTTCGCCTTCGTCGCATGCGTTTGGTGGGGCGTTTGGATCAAGGGTATCATCCTTTTCTGGTGTTGTGTTTGCAACGTTTCCAGCCGCATCTTCTTGTGATGCATCAAAAAGTTCGCACTCTATTTTTGTGGTGTAACCACCCGTTTTATCAAGTTTGTGTTTAACGCTTTTGATGCGCCATTCTGCCGGTATATAAGGGCGGAAAGGGGGCTCTTGAACAAGCTTTGCTTCTGCTTGCACAAAGGGATCACCACCGATATCACATGAGAAAGAAGACTTACCGCGTGATGATTTATTGCGATAAGCAGCAATGGCCGCAACAGCCTCTGATTGGTTATGGTAGGTGTATTTGAGTTCATGGAACGGCGGATTACCAACTTTGACTTCTTTTTTTTCACCACTGCGGATATCATGATAAGTTGCGAGAACACCGCCTTTTTTCTCTTTGTCTTCTTCTTCTTTCTCAGGTGTTGTTTCTGCTTTTTCCGATTCAGATGATGATGGTGCTGCTCGATCACTGTCATCCATATGGATAAAGTTTTCATCATCATCAATCTCTTCTGGTTCTCGTGCATCAGCCGCGGCTTTTTGGTCGTCTCCCACATCTGTTTCTAAGCCATTGGCTGCACCTGCTTCATCCCGCGCACTGTATTTAAAATCCCAAGAGGTGCAATGTTCCTCATGAATAACAACAATAGGGAGTGTTTCACCGGTAAT
>NZ_JBHIRU010000043.1:0-5505 GCF_042197425.1 Bartonella sp. AA126HLJHH | reverse complement strand
CGATTCGATACGTTCAATTGATATGAATGCTGGAAGTAAAAAAATAACAAGAGCAGCTTTAACTCCAGGAGTTGTAACGGGCGGTCAAATGACTAGGGATGGGGTGTTGGGTAATCCTCTTGTCAATGGTGTACGGTCTGAGGGAAAGTCTCATGATGCTATTGTGTACGGGCAAGTAGCGCAGACGAAGGCTGACCAAGGGATTGCTATCGGCTTAACTGCTTTAGCTGGTCGTAGTAGAAATACTAAAAATAGCATTGCAATCGGCTCTTCTCTAACCGATAGTTATGATGAAAAAGAGAGAACAGTTTCAGTTGGTGATTTTTCAATAGCTTTCGGTAGTAAAGCACATAGTTATGCAAATGAAGCGATTGCTATGGGGTACAATGCATATGCAAAGGAGCAGGCGTTGCAGGGAATTGCTATAGGCGCTAGCTCTAATGTGACGGTTGCGGGAGGTGTTGCTATAGGAAGTGATTCTGTAGCCAATAGGGCTAGTGGTGTTTTGGGCTATTCTCCTTATAAGAAAGCGAGTGCAACAGGTGCTGAAGTTCAATGGAAGAGTGTTTATGGTGCCATGAGTGTTGGTAATCTCAGCGAGAAGGGAACGCGACAAATTATAGGGGTAGCAGCTGGTTCTGAACTGACTGATGCAGTAAATGTTGCGCAGATAAAGTCATTACAAAATTACGTAGATAAAGGTTGGCAGCTGTCTGTTGGTGGTGCAGATGCTACAACTATTGGTATAGAGAGCAAGATCGATTTATCAGCGGCAAGTGAAAATCTTCAAATTAGCAAAGGCAAAGATGACAATAATATAAAATTTGATCTAGCCAAGGATATTGCAGTCAATAAAGTAAATGCAGGAAGCAGTACCTTAGATGCAACAGGCTTAGTGATTACAGGTGGACCGAAAATAATCATTTCTGGGATAGATGCTGGGGGTAAAAAGATTACAGGAGTGTCTGATGGCACTGGAGCGAACGATGCAGTTAATTTTTCACAGTTAAGCAAAACCAATGAGGGTCTTTCGTCCACAGCGAGAAATCTGGAAAAGGCTATGGCGAATACATCAAAATATTTTGGTGGAGGTGCAGGAGTTGCTGGTTCTGACATGACGGGACCAACTTATGATTTATCCAAGATTGATACAAAGGGTAATATAACAGAGGGCTCTTTTAAAGATGTTGGTAGTGCATTTACTGGTCTTGATACAAATATCAAGAATGTGAATGCACGGATTAAAGAGGTTTCTGAAGGAGTAGCACAGGATTCTTTGTTATGGAATGATGAAGCCAATGCCTTTGTAGCGCGTCATGAGAAGAAGCAAGAAGAAAAAGGCAAAGCTGTAAGAACACAAGAAAACAGTAGAATTACGTTCCTTGCAAAGGGTGAGATTACCCTAAACTCAACAGATGCAGTAAATGGTGGTCAGCTCTATACAATGGGTAACACGCTTGCAACCTATTTTGGTGGAGGTGCTGGATATGATGAAGTGGGCATATGGAGAGAACCGGATTTCAAGATCAAGCAGTTTAGTGAGGATGGTACTTCTTTTGACAAGAACTATACGAATGTAGCTGATGCACTTACAGGTGTTGGAAGTTCTATCACGAATGTTCAGAATAAATTGACTGAACAGGTTAATAATGTGATTACCAAAGTGGAAAGCGAAAGCTTTGTTCAGCAAGATAAGACAACGAGTCGTCTCACTATTGGCGCAGCAGTAGAAGGCGGAGAAATCAACATAACCAACAAGAATAAAGGGGATAGGATACTTTCTGGAGTGAAGGCAGCAACACAAAATAATGAAGCTGTTAACAAAGGTCAGCTTGATAAAGGTTTGAAGGATCTTTCTACCAGCCTTCAGTCAGATGACTCGGCTGTTGTTCATTACGATAAAAAAGAGGGTGATAATGGCGGCATTGATTATACGAGTGTGACTTTAGGCAAAGGTAAGGATAAGGCAGCTGTTGGTCTTCATAATGTTGCCGATGGTCAGATTGCCAAGGGTTCACATGATGCAATCACGGGTGGACAGATTAATAAAATCGGTGAGGATGTAGCTAAGTTTTTAGGTGGAGAAGCATCCTTTAAAGATGGAGCTCTTACACAGCCAACGTATAAATTATCTTACATTGCTAAAGATGGAGTTGTAACAGAGAGTGACTTTCAAGGTGTTGGAACCGCTTTTGCAGGTCTTGATGAGAATATCAAGAATGTGAATGCAAGGATTAAAGAGGTTTCTGAAGGAGTAGCACAGGATTCTTTGTTATGGAGCAAGGAAGCCGATGCCTTTGTAGCGCGTCATGAAAAGAGCAAAGAAGAAAAAGGCAAAGCTGTCAGGACACAAGAAAACAGTAGAATTACGTTTCTAGCAAATGGTGAGATTAGCGCTAAATCAACGGATGCTGTAACGGGTGGTCAGCTTTATTCGCTGAACGAACAACTTGCAACCTATTTTGGTGGAGGTGCTGGTTATGATGAGCAAGGACAATGGAAAGCACCGGATTTCAAGATCAAGCAGTTTGGTGAGGATGGTACTTCTTTTGACAAGAACTATACGAATGTAGCTGATGCACTTACAGGTGTTGGAAGTTCTATCACGAATGTTCAGAATAAATTGACTGAACAGGTTAATAATGTGATTACCAAAGTGGAAAGCGAGAGCTTTGTTCAGCAAGACAAAACAACGCATCGTCTCACTATTGGTGCAAAAGTAGGTGGCGCAGAAATCAATATTGCAAATGAAAGCGGTGCGGATCGGATAATTTCTGGTGTTGGGGAAGCAAAGAACAATAATGACGCTGTTAACAAAAGCCAGCTTGATAGCAATATCAAGAATGTCAATAATAATGTAACAAATAAGTTTAACGAACTTACTAAAAACATAACGAATATTACTCAGCAAGTTAAAGGTGATGCTTTGTTATGGAATGATGAAGCCAATGCCTTTGTAGCACGTCATGAAAAGAGCAAAGAAGAAAAAGGCAGAGCTGTAGCCACTCAAGATAACAGCAAAATTACGTTTCTTTTAGATGGTGATGTTTCTAAAGATTCAACGGATGCTGTCACGGGTGGACAGCTTTATTCGCTGAACGAACAACTTGCAACCTATTTTGGTGGTAGTGCTGGCTATGATGAGCAAGGACAATGGAAAGCTCCAAGTTTTAAGGTTAAGACAGTTAAGGATGATGGTAAATCTGAAGAGAAAACTTATAGCAATGTGGCGGATGCTTTGGCTGGAGTTGGTAATTCTGTTACGAATGTAAAAAATGAGATCAGCAAAGAGATTACGAATGTAGTGAGTGAAAGCCTTGTCAAGCAGGATAGGATGGGTCTTATTACTATTGGTGCGGAAAGAGGCGGCAATAAAATCAATATTTTAAATCGGGATGGTGATGCTCGAATTCTTTCTGGTGTTAAGGCAGCGCAAAATGGGGACGAGGCAGTCAATAAAGCGCAGCTTGATGCAAGTCTGAAGGATCTTTCCAGCAGTCTTCAGTCAGAAGATTCAGCAGTGGTTCTCTACGATAAAAAAGAGGGTGAGAATGGCGGCATTGATTACACGAGTGTGACTTTAGGTAAAGGTAAGGATAAGGCGGCTGTTGGTCTTCATAATGTTGCTGATGGTCAGATTGCCAAGGATTCACGTGATGCAATCACGGGTGGACAGGTTAACAAAATCGGTGAGGATTTAGCTAAGTTTCTTGGTGGAGAAGCATCCTTTAAAGAGGGTGTTTTTACAGTTCCGACTTATAAAATCTCTAATGTTTCTGACGATGGTACAGTAACGACTAATTCACATAACGATGTTGGTAGCGCCTTTGCGGGTCTTGATACGAGTGTCAAGAATGTGAACACTCATCTGTCTAATGAGGTCAAAAAGTTTGATGAAAAACTAAGTAATATTACGCAAGCAGTTCAAGGCGATGCATTGTTATGGGGCAAGACTAAAGGTGCGTTTGTAGCGACGCATGGGGACAATAAAGAGAACAGCAAGCTTACATCACTTGCAGCTGGCTCTATAGTATCAGGCTCGAGTGATGCGATTACGGGTGGACAGATTTATGATCTGCAAAAACAGTTTGCGACGTATTTTGGTGGAGGAGCTGGTTATAATGAAAAGGGAGAATGGGTTGCACCTACCTTCAAGCTTAAAACTGTCAATTCTGATGGTAGTGCTGGTGAGGAAAAGGTTTACAATAGTGTATCGGAAGCATTTGCTGGAGTTGCGAGTTCTATCACGAATGTTCATAATGATGTGACCAATGTTGTCAGTGATAGCCTTGCCAAGCAGGATGATAATACGAAGGTTATCACTATTGGTAAAGAAGTAGAAGGCAGTGAAATCAACATAGCCAACAAGACTGGTACGGATCGGACACTTTCAGGTGTTGGTGAAGCAACAAAGGATAATGAAGCTGTTAACAAAGGTCAGCTTGATAAAGGTTTGAAGGATCTTTCTACCAGCCTTCAGTCAGATGGCTCGGCTGTTGTTCATTACGATAAAAAAGAGGGTGAGAATGGCGGCATTGATTACACGAGTGTGACTTTAGGTAAAGGTAAGGATGCAGGACCAGTTGCACTTCATAATGTAAAAGATGGTGCCATTGGTGAGAGTTCGCATGATGCGGTTAATGGCGGTCAGATCAACACGATTTCTCAGAATGTAGCTAAATTCCTTGGTGGCGATGCAAAATTTGTTGAGGGTACGTTTACAGGACCAACCTACAAGTTATCCAAGGTTGATACAGCTGGTAATATAACAAATGGCTCTTTTGATAATGTTGGTAGTGCATTTACTGGTCTTGATGAGAATATCAAAAATGTGAATGCACGGATTAAGGAAGTTTCTGAAGGAGTAGCACAGGATTCTTTGTTATGGAGCAAGGAAGCCGATGCCTTTGTAGCGCGTCATGAGAAGAAGCAAGAAGAACAAGGCAGAGCTGTAAGGACACAAGAAAACAGTAGAATTACGTTCCTTGCAAATGGTGAGATTAGCGCTAAATCAACGGATGCTGTAACGGGTGGTCAGCTTTTTGAAACGAATGATAAGGTTGTTACTTATTTAGGAGGTAATGCAGCTTTTAATAATGGTGCGTTTACAGGGCCGACCTATAGTTTATCGGAGATTGATAAAGATGGTAAGATAACAGCCAAACCTTTTACCAATGTTGGTTCAGCTTTTGAAGGACTTGATACAAATATCAAGAATATCAATCAGAGGATTAAGGAAGTTTCTGAAGGAGTCGCACAGGATTCTTTGAATTGGAATAATGAAGCCAATGCATTTGTAGCTAAGCATGGAACGGAAGGAAACAATAGCAAATTGAAGTTTCTATTAGATGGAGAAATTTCTAAAGGTTCAACAGAAGCGATCACGGGCAATCAGCTTTATTCAATGAATCAAACAGTTGCGACGTATTTTGGTGGAGGTGCTGGCTATGAAAATGGAGAATGGGTTGCACCCACATTCAAACTTAAAACTGTCAATGATGATGG
>NZ_JBHIRU010000042.1:0-5991 GCF_042197425.1 Bartonella sp. AA126HLJHH | reverse complement strand
CACACTCGATTGCCTTTTCAACAAAATCGTTTGTTTCTAAATTTTCAAAATCAATTTCTCTTTTTGATAAAATAATATTTTTATTTTTTTTGTTATTGTTATTGTTAATGTTAATGTGTTGTCGTGATGAACTCATCATGATGTCATCATGACCTCGTGATGATGTCATGATGACATCATCATGTTCTCTTGATGAATTATCTTTCTGCTTATTTCTCTTAGTATTCGCAGCTTTTATAGCTTTTTCTGAGAGTCTATTTAAATTCTCATTAGAGTTATTGAGTTCTTCCTCAACATCTAAATTCCACAAGCGACCATCTGCTAAACGAATGAGATATCCTTCTTCAAGCAAAACATTCAGTGCCGCTTCAAACTTCTTCACTGAATAACCAGTGTAATTAGATAAAACTTTAATATTATAAAAAAGAGGTTCACCAGTATGCAACATACGTAACCGTAATCGCATATAGATATTGCCCTCTACAGCAGGCAAATAATCAACAACAATTGCCCACTGGTCTGCAAAAAGCCTCGTCCATGGTAATTTACTGGACATACCCCAATTCCCTTTCTTTAACTAAATATAAAATTGCTAAAGCATCTGCTTCGTTATCATCTTTCGGATTGTGCCCTTTTGCACGCACCGCCTTAATCATCTCTTCTTTCGACGCATTCCCCTTGCCTGTCGTCGCTTTCTTAATCGTACTTACTGGTATCCCCTCATACGGTATCTGATGCTGTTCACACCACGCCGTTAACGTTGCTAACAAACCACCGTAAACATGCGCTGCATCTGTACCTTTATGACGCCTCACCTCTTCAAAATACACCACGTCAATTTGACCTGCTGTCTGTTTTATTTCTGATAGCCATTGTTTAAAACGCAAGTAACGCATTCCACCGCCTTCAAAACGGCGCGATTGAAAATTCACGGTACCACTGAACATGTCACCACTTGCACCACGTATCGCCCACCCTGTTTTGGTACCTAGATCAAAACAAAGAATTGTATTATTCATCACGTTTATGAAGCTCTAAAGCCATATTCCGCACTCCCAATAATAACGGAGTCGCTCCCATATTCTACGGTGCCAAGGTAGAGATGCCATGTATTGTTGTGGTGTTAACATAGACAATTTATAAGTCGTATTGGAAATGTAATTAAAGTTTGGAACTAGGTGATCACCACGTAATCTGCCGCCACCAAAAACAGCCCCTAAACCACTAATCCAACAATTACCTTCGTGACTGAGGTTCTCTTCACTCTCTACCCAGCCACCTAAATCACCTTTCTTTACTTTGCCAAAGCTTCTCAATGCTCGTATTCGGTGTAACTTGAAAGGACCGAGATCAACTGTATCGTCTGTAAGTTCGTATTTCTTTTTACTACTATTAACTAAATCACAACCACTAATAAAACCTGTATCAATCCATGCATCACCACACACACGGGCATTTTCACAAATTATTGCTGTACCGTATACATGTGCATTACCAAAAACTTTAGCATCAAAATAAACAATGGCATTGCCATAAACATGAGCGTTATCATAAACGTTGGCATTACCAAAAACCTTGGCTCGACCGTAAACCCTAGCACTACCATAAACCTTTGCATCGTCCCCAACCCAACAGTCTCCCTCATGACTTAAATTGCTTTCATTTTCAATAAAGCCACCTAAGTCACCTGCGTACACATCTCTAAAATTTCTTAAAGCACGTATACGATGAAGCGTAACTCCATTAACTTCGATTGTTTCATCAGTAGATTCATACTTCTTTTTAACTGTCATCTTATCCACTCCTCACTTACCCTTCTTCTTACTCTTCTTATTCTTATGAGGCGGCGCTTTTACTGCTTCATCACGCGGCTTAAGCTCTTGCTTCAGTTGTTTAATTTCCTTGTCACGTTCTTCAATTTCCTCGTCGTCATGTTCTTCTATCTTTTGTTTCAATTCTTTAATTTCCGTATCACGTGATTGCACATCTGCTTTTAGTGCCTGTATCTTTTCACTTTTCCGTTTAAAGTCTTCTCGGTACGCATCTATCTTTTGCTTAAGTTCTTCAATTTTCTCGTCGCGTTCTTTAATCTCTTGCTTCAATTCTTTAATTTCCGTATCACGTGATTGCACATCTGCTTTTAGTGCCTGTATCTTTTCACTTTTCCGTTTAAAGTCTTCTCGGTACGCATCTATCTTTTGCTTCAATTCTTTAATTTCCGTATCACGTGATTGAACATCTGCTTCGAGTGTCATTACAACTTCACTTACATTTCTGAACGCCTTTTCATGCTCTTCAGTCTTTTGTTTCAGTTGTTTAATTTCCTCGTCACGTTCTTCAAGATCTGCATCACATTCATCAATTGTCTGCTTGCTTTCCTTTAAATACCTAAACTCATTCTCTTTCATTTTTTTCTTAATATCTTGAACCTGCTCTTTAAGTGCTTTAACTTGGTTGCGATAATGCAATGCAATACGAAACATCACTCCGCTTAAGAGCAAAACTGAAACCACTGCTATCCATAAAATTTCATTCGAACTCATCTTTATCTCCTTAATGCTGTAAAGTTTCTCCGGTGTGATCAACACCGCAGCTCTTGCTAATTTTCGACAATGGGGGGTGTTGCTCTTGCATTAATCTCTGCAAGCGCTCGGGATAAAAAAAATCTTCTGGACGCAAATCTATCCCATGATCACGTGCGTAATCTAAAATTTTTTGCTGGTGTTTTGCTGGCATGTCACGCCATCTATAAACAGATGACACATCTCTTTGCACTATGGTTGCTACAGTTTTGAAACCACCTAAATATTTTATAATTAATCTCGAAGGCATATGTAATCTCCATAACAGCACAATAAATAATTGCACTTTTTACATATGTCAACAAAAAATGCACCTTTCACATTTTTGCATTTTACGTATTTTTAGGGATAATATTTAAATTATGAGTAGCAATATTGAAAAAAGTATCCAACAATGGCTAGAAAAAAAATTAGACGAGCGCGGACACGGTGCTCAAATAGAACTAGCCGCCTACTTGGGAATCCATCAATCCACTATAAGCAGAATGATTAATCCTTACAAAAATGGAAAATCAAGAAGCATAAGTATTGGGGAATTAGTTAAAATAGCTGAGTTTTTTAACGAGCCCCCCCCCAATTTCTTCAATGATGTTGATCAAGAATTTATGAATTTTTATCGTGATCTTTCTGAAGAAAACAAGAAGTCTGTGATTTTATATATTGAGTTTTTAAGGCAATCAAAAGATAAGTTATAGTTTCCTTTTCTTTCTGAGAAAACCCTTTTAAAAGATTAGAATCTTGTTCCGCTATTTGCATTTTGTATCTCCATAAATTGTGGATAGTGCACTTTTTAAAAAAACATATCTAGCATAAATATGCACTTTTTACATTTTTATGTTGACACTTGCACTTTTTGCATATATTTATCTCCCATATCTTAGAAAATAACTTTTGCCAATAGGCTGTATGGAGGCATTTGTGAATAAACCAGTGTTTATAAATTCTGATGAAATTCTCTTAGTGATGTGCGAAAATGAAGAGCAAAATCTCGCTAAATCTGGTCCTTTATTAGAAGAAAAGGACATTATCAATTTTATCGACCAAACCGATAATGCTGTCCAAATTTTGCGTATTGAACCAACGACTAATCGTTGCGAAGATATCTCTGAAGATATTGCTGAGTTTTATCTCAAACTACGTGAACAAAAGTGTTTTGATGGCAAAATACCGCATGACTTTATTCTACACAGCACAGCATACGGTTTTTTTTTAGATGATATAAAACAGCGCGAATATGATGATGCAATGTATGGTTCTTACGAAAAACAACACCGTTTGCGTCCTTGTGATGTGCTTTAAAAGCTAAAGGCGTTTTTAAAAGACGCCACCTTTTCAAAAAATTCACCCCACAATGCAATGCCGTTCTTTTGCAAGAACGACAAAGGCAGAATCTAACTTAAAGGAGTAAAACCATGGAAAAAAAATACGAATTTACTGATGAAACAATCAATGTTGATGGCAAAATCCTTCACCGTATACGTGCTTTAAGAAACTTTGGTGATGTCGAGAAAGGCAACCTAGGAGGCTATATCGAGAAAGAAGACAACCTAAGTCATGAAGATGATTGTTGGGTAGATGGTGATGCCAAGGTGCTTGAAAGCGCTACCATTTTTGATAATGCCAAGATATTTGATGGCGCCTGTATTAGTGGAAATGCTACGGTTTGTGATAAGGCACAAGTTTACGATAAGGCACAAGTTTACGGTAACGCCAAGGTTTACGACAATTCTCGTATTTATGGAAGTGCACAAGTTTACGATGATGCACGTGTTTACGATGATGCACGTGTTTACGATGATGCACATGTTTACGATGATGCAGTCATTTACGTTAATGCAAAAGTTTGCGGTGATGCCAAGGTTTATGGAAAAGCAAGAATATACCATGACGCCGTAATTTCCGAACATGCACGCGTTTATGACAATGCAGAAGTTTTCGACAACGCTACAATTTCGCACGTTGCATCCGCTTGTGACAATGCTCGTATTTTCGGTAAAGCAAAGGTTGGTGGTTGTGCCGAAATTTATGATGGAGCACATGTCTCTGAAAAAGCTAAAGTTGGCGGTCACGCAAAAATCTCTGGAAATGCCCGTGTGTTTGGTGGTGCAATAGTTTGCGAGAATGCCGAAGTAACCGGAAATACAAAAGTATCTGGAAATGACACTGTTTTAAGATAAGGGCGACTTAAACCATGGAAAAAAAATACGAACTTACTGATGAAACAATCGAAGTTGGGGGCAAAATCCTTCACCGCATTCGTGCACTGAGAGATTTGGGGGACGTCAAGAAAGGTGATCTTGGCGGCTATATCGAGAAAGAAGACAATCTAAGTCATCATGGTAATTGCTGGATTGGGGATTATGCAAAAGTTTACGGTAATGCCAAGGTTTTTGGTAATGCTAAGGTTTACGAAAATGCACAAGTTTACGGTTATGCACATGTTTACGGCAATTCTCGTATTTATGGCAAAGCAGAAGTTTTCGATGAACCATGCATTTACG
Organism: Bartonella sp. AA126HLJHH; assembly: GCF_042197425.1. Lineage (NCBI taxonomy): Bacteria > Pseudomonadati > Pseudomonadota > Alphaproteobacteria > Hyphomicrobiales > Bartonellaceae > Bartonella > Bartonella sp. AA126HLJHH. Next base: position 908 of record NZ_JBHIRU010000042.1, on the reverse strand, counting down.
GTCATGCAGAAGTTTACGGTGATGCACATATTTGCGGTGAACCGCACGTTTTTGATAATGCAGAAGTTTATGGCAATGCACAAGTTTACGAAGAGCCATACATTTACGATAGGGCGCGTGTTTACGGCAATGCAGAAGTTTCCGGTGATGCGCATGTTTACGGTCATGCAAAAATTTACGGTGCAGCATGTGTATGTTGGGACGACTGGATTGATGGCAATAAAAGAATCTCAACTGGAGAAAAGACCAGATGAAAAAATACGAATTTACTGATGAAAAAACTGTGTTTGATGGAAGAACTCTTCACCGAATTAGAGCATTAAGAGACTTTGGATATGTCAAAAAAGGTGACCTCGGCGGTTTTATAGAAAAAGAGAGCAACTTAAGCCATAAGAGAGACTGTTGGATTTTTGGCAATGCACACGTTTACGGTGATGCCAAAGTTTATGATGATGCGCGGGTTTATGGGAATGCACGCGTTTATGGCAATGCACAAGTTTTTGATTATGCCGAAGTTGGTGGTGCTGATGTTGGAGATAATGCCAAGGTTTTTGACTATGCGCGGATTTATGGGAATTCTGTTATAGGGAAAAGTGTACACGTTTACGGAAATGCTAAAATTTACAATCAAGCATATATTTGCTGTCGTGTAGACATTGCTGGAAATTGTAAAATTAGTGGCTCCACCGTAATCGTAGAACGTGAGAAATAGTAATCATGGAAAAGAAATATGAACTTACTGATGAAACAATCGAAGTTGGGGGCAAAACTCTCCACCGCATTCGTGCATTGAGAAGCTTCGGAAAAATCAAGAAAGGTGACCTAGGCGGCTTTATAGAAGGTGAGAGCAACTTAAGTCATGAAGGAGACTGTTGGGTTTATAATGATGCCATGGTTTATAGCGGTGC
>NZ_JBHIRU010000041.1:0-6433 GCF_042197425.1 Bartonella sp. AA126HLJHH | reverse complement strand
TAGACGATTGCAAGCATCTAAGGTTTGCTCTTCCTCCTGTTTCGTCAATGTATTCCCAGCTTTCAGCGTCAATGGATGCCCCGGACTGATCATTTCCATAATCTTCTCCAGATGAGAGATGATCTCTGAGTTCGTTGAAGCCTTCTGCAAACTGTTCTGTGAAAGTTTTATGAGTGAATTTTCCATAATGATCACCTAACCGTTTTTCCTGTTCTAATCTTGCTTTTTTCTTTGCTAGCATTCCGATAGGGCTTGTAACCCAATTGTACCAAGTCCTTTGCCAATAGCGTTTGTTTGCATTTTTATTTGGATTTGCTATCCAGTAATTTGTGAACCGTTCGAATTCTAACAGCGCCTCATCATGGGTTAGCCTTTATCGATTGCGTATTGCAAATTAGGTTCAAAATCCTCAGGTAAGCGAAAATCATCTTTTGATTTAGTCCGCTTCGCTTTTTGGGGAACGTTCTTTTGCTTGTGATTGGGAGGTTGGTTTTCTACATCCGTTGTGATTTGCTCTGGTTAGCTTCCGCAAGCATGAATCTCTATTGACTCATGAACCTGTTCGTTTGTTTCTAAATTTTCAGAACAATTTTTTTTTGCTAATACGATAGTATTAGTTTTTTATTATAACTGTTATTGTTTATGTTATATATGGGCATCATTAAGCATTGCTTTAGCATCGTTAAGCATATCACAAGCATCATTTGTATGTTTATCCCATCTTGCCTACGCTGCTTTCTTTGCTCTCTCTGATAACGTCTTTGACCGTGACGTCTTCGATACCTTCTCTAAACTCTCATTAGAGTTATTGAGTTCTTCTTCAACTTTTAAACTCCATAAACACCCATCGTCTAAACGTTCGATATGACCTGTGCTTATTAAAACTTCTAACGCTTTCATGAACATTTTTACTGAACAGCCAGTGTAATCAGCCCGGACCTTCATATTATTTAAAAGTGGTTTTCCAGTATAAAGCATTTGCAAGCGTAACTTTATGTAAACTTTGCACTCAAAGGGAAATAAACAAGCAAGATCAAGAATCCATTTATCTGCAAATAGCCTCCGTCCACGGTAATTTATTGGACATGTATACCCCCTTCTTGCATTAAATATAAAAATTGCTAAAGCATCTGCTTCGTTGTCGTCTTTAGGCGTATGTCCTTTTGTACACACCGCCTTAATCATTTCTTCTTTTGAGGCATTTCCTTTTCCTGTTGTTGCCTTCTTAATTGTGCCAACAGGAATGCCTTCATATAGTATCTGATGATGTTCACACCACGTTGTTAAGGTTGCTAGAAAGCCTCCGTAAATATGAGAAGCGTTTGTACCCACATGCCGGCGTACCTCTTCAAAATACACCGCGTCAATTTCATCAACGGACCTCTTTAGTTCAGTGAGCCACCGTTTAAAGCGTAAATAACGCATACCACCGCCTTCAAAACGGCGTGATTGAAAATCTTCTGTATCGCTTGTTATATGACCATCCGCACCACGTATCGCCCAGCCTGTCTTGGTCCCTAGATCAAGACATAAAATAGTTTGTTGCGTTAGTGATCATAATCCCCTTAAGGCTCTACGTATTTATGCGTGCGCATGGTGACGCGTAATCTATTAATTTGATCTCTTTATTTAATGCTTGTTTAAGAGTGTGAATGATGCTGTTGATGTTCATTACTATCTGTAGAAGCAGCAATAAAAGCAGATTGTGAAGATAATTTAGAATCACATGATTGCGTCCTATAAAAAACGAGAAAAAGTCTTCTGCCTTAATCGGTGCTCCAATTCTTTTGGCTTCATTCAAAAGAATTGGGATATGTTTTGTTGGAATTCTCCCACCAGTTCCACTTTTTGATATAGGACGGAGCCAGGCATACACGCGTGTTCTATGAACCCCAAGCAGCTGAGATACTACCCTACGAACCCCACCTAACAGATTTATTATTTCCGAAAATTGTTTCATAGCACGTTATGTAGCGATTATAAAAACAATATCAAGAAGGAAAATTTATAATGAAACTACATGTTGCTAAATTAGAAAATGACGATTGTATACAACGTACCTACAATAAAGATATGACAATAAGTATCTCGCAATGGTTACAAAATGCCTTATCTGAAGCTGGATTAAGCCAATTAGGGCTTTCAAGACAGCTAACCGCTTCTTTAGGTCGCTCAATAGATCGTGCTGCCGTCAATAAAATGCTAAAAGGAACAAGAGATATTTCTGCTCGAGAATTATTAGAAATATCAAAGCTTACAGGTGCTTCTATTCCCACTAATCACTTAGTTCCTTTGATCGGATCTGTAGGAGCCGGAGGAGAAATAATCGCAATAGATTCTGGTTGTCTAGAAGAAGTAGAAGCCCCGCCATCTGCTCCTAAAGGAACTGTTGCTGTTCGCGTGGTAGGTGATTCTATGTTTCCAGCCATTGAAGAAGGAAGTCGTCTTTTTTATTCCTATCATTTGCTATCAGAAGATCTTATTAACAACCGCGCTATCATAAAAACTAAATGTGGAAAAGTTTACATCAAAGTATTACGTTTCGGAAAAGAAAAAGGGAAATGGGTTTTATCTAGTATAAATGGAAAATATGCCGATATCGTAGATGTAGAATTAGAATGGTGTGCACCTATCGACTGGATTAAGCCAGCCAAAATATGAATTAATATTTTTATACTTCTCTTCAAGCAAGCCTTTAGTTTATTACTTTAAAAAAATTTTTCAAAATCGCTACATTGGTATCCATAAACCACGCACAAACAATTGCCAAGAGGCGTTAGAGAGGAGAAATTATGGAAAATCCAATTCTTATAAATTCTGATGAAATTTTATTAGTTGTCTACGATGATGATCAAAACATTGGTCGGTCAGGACCTCTGGATGAAAGCCAAGTTCTAAAAATTATTGACGAGGCAAATAATGAAATCCAAATCTTTCGCATCAATCCTTCTTAAAAGAGCTGCGAAGATATATCTGAAGATATCGCAGAATTTTATCTTAGAGAACATGAAGAACAGTGTTTTAACGGAAACATACCTCATGACGTTATTTTACACATTACAGCATACGTTTTTTTTAGACGATATAAAACAGCATGAATATAACGATGCAATGTATGATTCTTACGAACAACAACACCGTTTGTATCCTTGTGATGTGCTTTAAATTCTGAAGGGCGCATTTAAAAGCGCCGCCCCCTTTCATTCATCAATCCCATCAACATGAGGTTCGTAATGGAAAAGCCTATTGCTATCCAGCACAATACAATCAAACACGAAACCGTTCAAACGGTCAACGCACGTGAGTTACATGAATTTTTGGAAATAGGGAAAGATTTCTCTACTTGAATTAAGGATCGTATTCATCAATATGAATTTGAAGAGGAAAGTGATTTTATAAAAACACAAGATTTGCGGTCCACAAAATTGGGGAGCGCAAAATCTAGAGCTGTTACAGCCATAGACTATCACCCCACATTAGACATGGCAAAAGAGCTCGCCATGGTAGAACGTAATGAAAAAGGTAAACAAGCCCGTCAATATTTTATTGAATGTGAACGGCGTGCAAAGAAACCTTTAGACCTTGCAAACGCTTTAGAAGACTCTCTCTTTGTGAAAAAACTGCTTTTAGAAAGTGTCACACAATTAGAGACTTTAAAAAGTGAAGTGGGTATCCTTAAACCCAAAGCAGCTGCTCTTGAAAGTTTGCAACGTCACAACGGACTCTTCGGTCTTACAGAAGCCGCTAAAATACTCGAGATACAACCAAAACAATTCATTCTCTTCTTACAGCAAAAAGGGTGGTTTTACAGACGAGCAGCAGGTGGAAATTTGCTACCGTATCAAGACAAAATCCAAAAGCAACTTATGGATTGTCCGACCATCCACTTCAAACCGCAAATGGAATAGAAAAAGTTGTACCAGCAGCAGAAGGCATTGGTTTACAGTTTCAAGAGCTTATAAAGATAAAGCATGCATTAAGAGCAACAATCATGGAAAAGAAATACGAAATGACTGATGAAACAATAGAGTTTGCTGGAAAAACTCTTCACTGAATTAAAGCCTTAAGAGATTTTGATGCTATTAAAGCAGGCGACCTAGGCGGCTTTATACAAAAAGAAGACAACCTCAGTCATGATGGTAATTGCTGGGTAGGTGATGATGCAAAAGTCTATGGTTATGCCAAGGTTTTTGGTGATGTTTATATTGATAACATTTCTGGTATTTATGAAAATGCATGTGTTTTTGGTAGTGAATCTGTTCCCAGAGAAACTAATATTTTTGGCAATGCGCAGATTTTTGGACATATTCGTGTTTTTGCCAATGCACAAATTTACGAAAATGCACAGGTTTCTGGTGTTGCATTTATTAGTGGAAAAGCTAAAATTTATGACAGTCTATTGATTTCTATCAGAGCAAAAATTGGAGGAAATGCCAAAATCCATGGTTATGCATTTATTCAGGGAAACGCAGAGATCATCAATGATGAAATCATCACAAAGGGCGAGAGGCAATAAACCATGGAAAAAAATACGAATTTACTGATGAAATAGACATTCTCTATCGTCGCCCAGTTCGTCGCATGCGTGCACTGAGAGACTTTGGGAACGTTTGTGTTGAATCCAATGCACATATTTTCGATAATACGCAAGTTTACGGAATAGCCGAAATTCACGGCAATACAATATTTGTGAAAAAGCTCATATTGGTGGTGATGCTGTTGTATGTGGTAACACATGTATTTCAAGCAACACACATATTAATTATAATAGAAAAGCCCGAACATATCCCTAGGAAAAGACAGAGCGTATAAGCCCTTTCTAACAGCCAAACCAGCCTTTTAAAACATTCGTGATTCACGCCACACGTGAATTGCGCGTAATGGAGGAAATCAAAATGAGTGAACAAAACACTAACCTAATAGAAATTGAAGAAACACATCATTTAGCCGTCGAACAAACTGCTATGGAATGTATTTTAAATAAAGCCTTAGAAAGTGATGTCAGTATTGACCGCTTAAAGCGTCTTCTTGATTTAAGAGAAAAAGAAATAGAACGACAAGAGCGCCAAAACTTTGTCCGTGATCTTTCGGCTATGCAAACAAAATATCAAAATATTGAAAAAACTCTACAATCACCCATACAAACAGCAAATACGCTATGCTTGATCAGTACATTGATGCTGTAAAGGACGGGCTTGCAAAATACAAATATATTAAACATTAAACAGAAAAAAAACGTTACCATAGAAATAATTCTGTCTCATCCTTCAGGAAATCAAATCTCAACAGAAGGAACATTTCCAATTGACAGTACAGGCTCTAAAAATAGCATACGATCAGTTGGTTTTACACTTACCTACGGGAGATACCTGTTATGCATGCTTCTTAATGTAGCAAGTAAAGAAGACGATACAGATGGTCAACCGCGAACCAAAGAAGGCGATACAAATAATCAAAAAGTTTCCTCTAAACAGATAAAGCAAATCGAATAATTAATTAAAGAAACAGGGACAAATGAAATTAGTCTTCTCTATTTTGCAGAAGCAGGAAAACTAACAGATATGTCTTGTGAAAAAGCAGAATTGGTTTTGGGGCATTTGGAAAGAAGAAAAAATATTCAAAAAGAAAAAGCTCTACAATCGCTCCCATCACAAGAGCAACAAACGGCGGTGTGAGATGGAGCAACGAACAGCAGAATGATTTTCAAGCAAGTCTAGGGAAAGTCATCGCATCAAACATTTACAACATACTCAATAAAAATACAAAAGGATTGCCTACGAGCAAATATGAAGACTACAAAATCAAACTCATAACAGAGCGTTTAACAGGCGAAACAAGCCCCTATTATGAAACTGAAGATATGAGATGAGGTATCGAACATGAAGAAGATGCCTTGAGAGAATATGGTTTCATTTATGATGTCAATATAACAAAGTGCGGCTTTATCCAACACTCCACAATAGAAATGGCGGGGGCTAGCCCTGATGGTCTCATTGGAGAAGACGGTTTAATCGAAGTCAAATGCCCGAGATCAGTAACACATATGCGCTTTTGTATAGGTGACGAAATCAAACCAGAATATCACGCACAAATGCAATTCCAAATGGCTTGTACAGAACGAAAGTGGTGTGATTTCGTAAGCTATGACCCACGTTTTACGGGGGAATTCTTTCACTTACGCATGAAAGTCAAGCGTGTTCTCCGTGATGATCAACAAATTGAACAGATCAATCAAGCTGTTGAAACCTTTTTAGCAGAGATAGAACGAGAGATAAAACAACTCTCAACAAAAGCTGCTTAACCTTATGGGGGTGTTTTGTTCCCCGCATATCTACGAGCACCCCCACCCTTTCACATAAGGAAATTAAACGTGTGTAACACAAAACATATTATCATACAGCCTGCTAAAGATGAGGAATTTTGTTTTTTTACC
>NZ_JBHIRU010000040.1:0-6565 GCF_042197425.1 Bartonella sp. AA126HLJHH | reverse complement strand
AAAACACTTGATGAGAAAATGGGAGGGTTACAAGCATCTGATTTGATTATCCTTGCGGGGCGCCCTGCTATGGGGAAGACCTCTCTGGCTACCAATATTGCTTTTAATATTGCCAATGCTTGCAAGCGTCATGATAACAGCCAAGCCAATGAAGGGGGTATTGTTGGTTTCTTTTCACTTGAGATGTCAACTGAACAGCTTGCAACTCGTATTATCTCAGAGCAAATAAAGGTTTCTTCTTCTGATATGCGCCGTGGTAATATCTCAGAAGAGCAATTTGCAAAAATTATTCACGCAATGCGTTCCTTACAAACAATCCCTCTTTATATTGATCAAACGGGTGGGGTGTCTATTGCACAATTGTCCGCTCGTGCAAGGCGTCTTAAACGACAACATGGTCTAGATGTCTTGATTATCGATTATATCCAACTCATGACAAGCGGTTCAAAGCGTTCATTAGAAAATCGCGTTCAAGAAATTACAGCCATTACCACTGGATTAAAAGCACTTGCAAAAGAACTCAATATTCCCATTATCGCTCTCTCTCAACTTTCGCGTCAAGTTGAAAACCGAACCGATAAACGTCCACAACTCTCCGACTTACGTGAATCTGGTTCAATCGAGCAAGATGCCGACATTGTGTTGTTCGTCTATCGCGAAGAATATTATCTCAAAAATGAAGAACCCAAAGAAGGCACTGCTGAGTATAGCAAATGGCAAGAGGCAATGGAACAAGCCAAGGGTAAAGCCGAGGTTATTATAGCAAAACAACGCCATGGTCCGACAGGAATCGTTCCCCTTGCCTTTCAATCCGATTTTACACGCTTTAGTGATTTAGAACATAATGTAACACTTTAAATAATTGTTATTAGCTAACTGAAAATATTGTAAAAACACATAAAACATGTTATGATCTTTACATCATTTAATGGAACTTACAAACATGCTTAATAAAGTGATTTTAATTGGTCATTTAGGTGCCAATCCAGAAAGCAAAACTATGCCTTCTGGTGGTGAGGTGGTCAATTTTCGAATGGCAACGTCTGAGAGCTATATAGACAAGTCAACCAATAAGAAAGTAGACAAAACTGAATGGCATTCCATTGTGGTGTTTAATCCACATTTGGCAAAAGTAGCACTTCAGTATCTCAGTAAAGGTTCAAAGGTTTACGTAGAAGGAAAATTACAGACACGTAAATGGCAAGATAAAAACGGTGTTGATCGCTATGTAACAGAAGTCATATTGCCTCAGTACAAAGGCGAGTTAAAGCTTTTAGATGGCAAAAATGATGATAATCAAGATCAGTCATCTGCTTATGACAGAAGCATTTACAGACCTCTTGATACACCCCATACCGTTATGAATGACCGTGTTCCTTTTTAATAGAGGGTATTTAAATGTCTGATAAGCCGCCGCTCCATACCTTTAGTGCAATCTGTAAATCTAAACCAGTTTATAACTATACTATTACAGAGCAAGAGATAAAATCATTACAACATAATAATAAGATTGAGACATTCTGTAATATATCAGCAGGCTTTCTAACTGTAATGATGGTCATTATCTTCGTGTGGATGATGGGTGATGATGATGATTGGAAAAAATTAGCAGCCTTTGGTATATCAGTAGTGTTACTGTTATTTGTAGTGATTTTGGGTGGAGAGACACGGTCAAACTCAGAGGAAATTTGGGAAAACGTTAAACAGGTGTCTGAGGTTATCTGTGAAAAAAAATAAAAAAAGGGGACGCCCTAAAATAAAAGGGCAGGTAAGAGAACCAAACGGACGTATATCACGTGCAAAAGCACCGCGTGAAGCCGTTGATAAATTGGCAATAGAAATGCGTGCAAAGCGCTTCGGTTTAACGCTACAAGAGGCAAAAAATCCACTCTCTGGTACCTATATCGGGCGGCTTTGCTTGCAAGGCGTGCTTACACAAGAGCAATATGATGCCGCGCAACAATATCTACAGATAAGGAATAATTACCTTTGCGCAAAAGGCTTGCCTAATGCAATTTATGACGAAATGCCATCATCTTCTGATGATAAAGCAAGAGACAAGTGGGTAGCATTCGCAACAGAACAGTTTATAAACACACAAGAGGCAATAAAAGAAGCCCAATGCCTCTATAGACAATATAACCTTTATGCAGCGTTACAGTACCTCGTCATAGAAGATCAAATGCTACCACATCTTGTGAATTCACTGCGCGTTGCTCTTAATGCTCTTCAGAAGTACTTTGATCGTTAGGTTTACTGGCAATCAGATTCTAATCTTCTTCATATTTTTCTTCTGAAAAAAATATTGTATATCTTAAATAGTTAATTGTATTTTTTGCCTCCTTAATTTCATCTTTTAGTTTTTCAATTTTAGCTTCTGAATCATAAATTTCATCTTTTAGTTTTTCAATTTCAGCTTCTGAAGCAGAAATTACATCTTTTAACCTCCCAATTTGATATTCTGAATCATTTTTTAACGTCCTAAGTTCATTCTTTTCTTGTAAAAGACTATATTCGTAACAAGCAATAGCAATAATTGCTATTATAAAAGCAGTCCATAAGCTAATGATATCAAAATACCAAACTAGTAATATTACTAAAAACATCTTTTTTCTTTATTTAGGAGAAAATTTCACATCGGATTTATATTGATTCTACAATTGCATCAATATGCATCGTTTTCTTATTGACAAATTGTAGCAAATCGTATTTAATAATCCTACTGTACTTGGTCGTACTGTATCTAGACGAGAGGCAGTGCAGTTTGGAATCCCCGCAAATGCGGGGTTTTTTATTATCTGGAGGGGTATTTTATGACATCAGAAAATACAGAGCAGGCTCCAAAACCCATTAAAAAGCGTATACCCCCCAAGGCAGGTCAAGGGCGTGTCAAAGGCGTTCCGAATAAGATGACGCGCATTTTAAAAGAAGCAGTGGTTAAGGCTGCTGAGAATGCTGGGAATAAAATTGGCAATGATGGTTTGATCTCCTATTTGGAAAAGCAGGCTATGGAATGTCCAGCGGCTTATTTAGCGTTGCTTGGTAAGGTGTTGCCTTTACAGGTGACAGGTGAAGATGGGGGAGCCATTAAGGTGATAACGCGTGTAGAAATCGCGCCTTTAGTGAATGACGACACGACAGATTAATATTGTTCCAAAGCTTATACCGATTTTTACAGATAAGGCTTTGGTGCGTGCGGCTTGGGGTGGACGCGGTTCAGGCAAAACAAGATCATTTGCCTTGATGGCTGCTTTAAAAGGCTATCAATTTGGTATGCAAGGGATATCGGGCACTATTCTTTGTGCACGGCAGTTTCAAAATTCTTTGGCAGAAAGTTCATTGGAGGAGATTAAGCGCGCCATTGAAGCGCATGACTTTTTAAAGGACTATTACAAGGTTGGGGAGTCGTCGATTAAGTCGATAGATGGTCGTATAGCCTTTCAGTTTTCTGGTCTTGACCGCAATATAGCCAGTATCAAGTCTATGGGGCGTATTTTGCTTTGTTGGGTTGATGAGGCAGAGCCCGTTACAGAGACAGCTTGGCAGACGCTTATACCGACTTTGCGAGAAGAAGGAAAAGATTGGAATGCAGAATTATGGGTGACATGGAACCCGTTGCGAGAGAATGCCCCCGTTGAGAAGCGGTTTCGCTTTTCAGACAATGAGGCAATCAAGCGTGTGGAGATTAACTGGTCAGACAATCCGAAGTTTCCCAAGATCTTGAATGAAGCGCGGCTTGATGATCTGAGAAACCGCCCAGAGACCTATAAGCATATCTGGGAAGGGGCTTATCTTACAGCGGTTCAAGGCGCTTATTATCAAAAGGAAATGTTGGCAGCCGAGCAAGAGGGGCGGATAGGGCGTGTTGCTCGTGATCCTTTAATGCAAATACGAGCCTTTTGGGATATTGGGGGCACGGGTGCTAAGGCAGATGCCACGGCGATATGGATAGCGCAATTTGTTGGACGAGAGATCAGAGTGCTTGATTATTACGAAGCACAGGGGCAGCCTTTATCGGAGCATATCGGTTGGTTGCGTCAAAACGGTTATGAGAAGGCATTGATGGTTTTGCCTCATGACGGTGCGACCAGAGACCGTGTGCACAATGTGAGTTTTGAGAGTGCTTTAAATGATGCGGGTTTTGAAACGCAAGTTGTTCCCAATCAGGGAGCAGGGGCGGTTAAGATGCGTATAGAGGCGGTGCGGCGTATTTTACCTTCAGTTTGGTTCAATGAAGAGACGACCGTAGCAGGGCGCAAAGCACTGAACTGGTATCACGAGAAATGGGATGAGAAGCGCAATATTGGCTTGGGAGCAGAGCATGATTGGTCCAGTCATGGAGCAGATGCCTTTGGATTGATGTGCGTGGCTTATGAAGAACCTCCGACGATACAAAGGCGACCAGCTTATAGCGGCAGAACGGAATATGAGAGTACCTCATGGATGGCAGAATGATGTATGATGAAGAGCATTTAGATAAAGAAAGTAACGCATCAGATCTGTCGACAGAAGGCTTATTTCGCAAGCTTGTCAGCTGGTACAAAGAAGATGTTGAGCATGTGAACAAATGGCGCGAACATGCAAGAGAGGATTTTCGATTTTACAATGGTGATCAGTGGAATGAGGCTGATTTAGCGGCGTTAAAAGAGCAACGCCGCCCCGTTATGACCTTTAATCGTATTGCTCCGCTTGTGAATGCTGTTGTGGGGTCAGAGAGAAATAACAAGCGCGAAGTGCAATTCATTCCCCGTCAAGTAGGCAAGGCATTGCCAAGTGAATTGCTTACCGGTGCGGCAGAATGGTTTCGGGACATGGCGCATGCAGAATATGCTGATAGTGATGCTTTCCAAGATGCGGTTATTTGTGGCATGGGCTGGACTGATACCCGCCTTGATTATGAAAACAGTCTTGATGGTGAACCGGTAATTACGCGTTTAGACCCACTGAAAATGGTCTGGGATAGTGCGGCAGTGCAACCGAATTTAACCGATGCACAACGCATGTGGTATGTAGACCGCAAGCCCTTGGAAGTAGCCAAGCAGATGTTTCCAAAATCTCATTGGACAGAGCTGAGTGCGGATTGGGTGCGTGATGGGGTTGCTTATGAGGGCATTCATCATAATGATCTTGAAGCTTATAATGATGAGAAGGGCATTGATGTTGAAAACGGTCGACGGATGATCACACTTGTTGAATGCCGTTGGTTTGAAAGCGAGCGATATTACAAGGCGCCCGATTTAAGCACTGGAGAATTTCGTGATTATAGCGAGGAAGAATTTAAACAGCTTCAATGTATGATGCCTAATATTCAAGGGGCGGCTTTTAATAAAAAGGTTGTAAGACGTGCTTTTTTAGGGAGAAAATTGCTTGAATCGCCCGATCAACCCATGGTTCCAGCTGGTCAATTGGGTTGGGAGTGTATAACGGGGTATTTTGACAAGATAGAACGGCAATTTTATGGGGTTGTGCGTCCTACAAAAGATCCTCAACGGTGGGCGAATAAGTATTTCAGTCAAGTTATGTATATCCTCAATAGCCAATCCAAAGGCGGGATAATGGCAGAGAGTGGTGCATTTAAGGATGAGAGAGAAGCAGCAAAAAGTTTAAGCCGGTCAGACAGTATTACATGGGTTAAACCTAACGCATTGGCACAAGGTAAAATACAACCAAAGCCTGTAGCACAGTTTCCACAAGGCTTTTTCCAGCTGTTTAATGAAGCTAAGGAGGCAATTAATCAAGTGACTGGTTTATCGCCCGAATTCATTGGTACAAGGGAAGTGACACAAGCGGGTATTTTGGAGGCACAACGACGCCAATCCAGTTTAAATCTGCTTGCTTGTCTGTTTGATGGTTTACGTTTGTACCGCAAGCGGCAAGGTAAAATTATTTTGCACTTGATACAGAATTACTTGTCCGATGGGCGTTTGGTACGGATATCTGGTGAGGAGAATGCGCAATATATTCCATTGACGCGTGAAGAAGTAACGAGTGTCGAGTATGACATTGTTGTTGATGATGCGCCAACCAGCCCGAATGAGAAAGAGCGCACCTTCGGTATCATCACACAACTGCTTCCATTGCTTCAAAATGCGATTACGCCGGATATTATGCTTGATCTACTTCGTTATTCTCCATTGCCGGCGTCATTGCTTAATCGCGTCAGTGAGAAGTTCCAACAGCAACAAATGGCACAACAACAGCAGATGGACCCCGAGCAGGAAATGAAGTTGCAGGAAAAGCAACAAGACTTAGAGACGAAAGCACAGATGCATCAGATGGATTTGCAACAAAAGCAGATTGATCTGTTTGTGCATCAAGAGAGAGCAAAAACAGACGCGGAACTGATGAAGCAACGCTATGAGATTGAACGGCAGAAGCTTCTCAATACTCAGGCACACAATCAGATCATGCGAGAGCGAATAGCATTACACAGAGGTATGCATAGTTGAGAGAGGTGAAAGAATGAATGCAGAAATGAATGAAGGTAGGAATGAAGATTACAGAGTTGGAGCACCGGTCTTTGATGATGAGAGCTCTTTTGATGCTGGCACTTATGATGGTGAAA
>NZ_JBHIRU010000039.1:0-6763 GCF_042197425.1 Bartonella sp. AA126HLJHH | reverse complement strand
GCCCCATCGCCCTCTGTCCAGTTGTATCAGTAAGGATGATAGTCCCATCGCTGATAGCAGATTTGGTTTCCCCTTCTACTCCATCATGCGCTTTTTAGAGGCTTCAGCATTACGCTTTTTAGAGGCTACATCATTGTGCTTTTTAGGGGCTTCAGCATTACGCTTTTTAGGGGCTTCAGCATTACGCTTTTTAGAGGCTTCAGCATTGCGCTTTTTAGGGGCTACATCATTGCGCTTTTTAGGGGCTACATCATTGTGCTTTTTAGGAGCTTCAGCATTACGCTTTTTAGGGGCTACATCATTGCGCTTTTTAGGGGCTACATCATTGTGCTTTTTAGGGGCTTCAGCATTACGCTTTTTAGAGGCTTCAGCATTGCGCTTTTTAGGGGCTACATCATTGCGCTTTTTAGAGGCTTCTTCACTATATTTTTTATAGGCTTTATCACTGTATTTAAATCCTTCTTCCAGCAATTCTGTTGCCATTTTACGGTCTTCACCAGCTGTTTGTTCCAGCTTAGTGACATCTATTTGTGATACACCCTTATGAGCTTCAGCGGTATTACGGTTAAGGGAAGCTATGGTTTGATCAACGCCTTGCCCTGTTAATGCCTTCTGCCCTGCTTCATCAGTAATGACGATAGTGCCATTGCTGATAGCGGATTTGGTATATCCTTCCCTTGAATCCTGTTGTTCTGCATGATCTAAAACATTTTTGGCAATGTTTTTAGCGATGTCGTATTCGCCCATTGCACCACCCGCTGCAATGCTAATCCCATCACTGCTGGCTTTGGCACTCGCACTGTTGGTAATATCACTGGTGCTGATGCTTCCTGTGGTCAGGCTGTTTTTTTCTGCCAAGGCTGTGCTTTCAATAATACCTCCAGTCAGCGTTGTTTTATCTTTAACGGTGATCTCAAAGCCGTCATCACGGGCTTTAATGCCTGATTGTTCCACAACACTGTGATAATCGCTGGAGGATTGATCATTTTGGAAAGAGACGTTTATTGATGCACCATCAGGCTTTCCATTGCCTTTAACCCCAACAGAAACAGAGTTTTTTTTGCTGGAACTTTGTCCCGTATCACTGCGGCTGACAACGGTAAAATCACCTCCTACTTCCATTTTTACACGCTCTCCAGAAACCACTGCTCCTGCCAATGTGGTGTTTCCCCCACTGTTGGTGTGAACCGCGCCCGTGCCTATAATATGGGCGTTCTTTTGTTGAACCTGTTCACTGGAGCCTTCTCCTTGACTAAAGGAGGCATTGCCTGTTCCCTCTGCGCCACCGGTACCATAACTGGCTCCGATATTCATTGAAGCGCTTTGGTTATGGTTTTGTGTGCTTTGCGTGTTTTGCGCACTTTCAAAGGTAATGTGCTGTCCTGCATCCAAGTTGATATTCCCGCTCTGCGGATCATTGCCCAGCGCATAAACAGGATTGGTACCGGCAATAACGTCGGCTCCAACACCATGGATGCTGCCTTTGTGGGCTTTCATATTGACAGAACGCCCAGCTTCTATGCTATTGGTTACAGCAGTAGATGTCTGAGAAGACTTCTCTTCCTTTTCAGTCTTAAAGCCTACGGTAACACTGGTAGAAATATCCACCATTTTGAGAAGGGAATCTTTTGTTGATCCGCTCTTTATCCCATTATAGAGATCTTTGCCTTTGTTATAGAGATCTTTGCCTTTTAGACCAAGAATGATGCCATTGCCGATTTTGTGTTTTGTATCCCCATGACCAAAACGTTTTCCTGCATCCTTTATATCTTGTATGGTACTAAGAATGCCAACATTGATAGAACCTGTAACACCAGCAAAGAAATTTTCATGTTTTTTTTGTGTCTTAGAGATATCTTGGCTTTCCGAAAGCGTGATATTATTACCGGCATCAACACTCACATCACGACCTGCTGAAACATCGGCTGCTTGCAAGGTCACATCATTGTTCGCACTGATCCGCACATCTTGGCGTGCCGTGATGTGTGATTGTGTGGAAGTGGTTTCCCATTGATCGCTGGTGTCTTTCGTGCTCTCAACCCCAACTCCTACAGAAACACTGCTGCTGCTCTTTCCAAACTGAAAACCAAAACCTGAACGCTTTTCTTCAGAATTTGACTTATGGCTATTATGACCCACAAGCACATTGACATCACGAGCTGCCGAAAGGTTAATATTCTCACCTGCAAGATCAGAGCCAACAATTGTCACATCTTTTTTCTTAGCAGTGATGTTGATAGTGCCATTCGCATTGAGAGAAGAGCCTTGATGTTCAAAACTTTCTTCATTTTCTGTCTTTGTCTCACTCCCATATATCGATAAAAAGTCCTTGCCTGAACCCGCGCCCAAACCAGATGCATGTTCTTCTGAGTAGCTGCTATGGTGATCTGTCATACCATCAATCGTCACACTTTCTCCACTCACATTGATATTTTGACCGGAAAGCAGATGAGAAGCAGAAATCTTGGCTTCTCCTTGTGCGTCTAACACGATGTTGCCCGTCGCCCCAAGGATAGAGGAGACCGTTGTGGTATGCGATTGAGAACTATCGGACGATTCCTCATGCAAAAAGCTACTTGAAGACGATTGGTATTGCTGGTCGTAGTGTTCTTGAGCGCCTTTTATAAGAATATTCCCACCAGAATGAATAGAAATATCCGCTTTTGCTTGATCTGGTGTTTCCTCTTTTTTTCCAACAAGAAGCATCGACCCAATGATTTTTGTATCGTTGCCAGATTCAAAGGCTATCCCTTCACCGCCTGTTATACTTGAGCTCACGACTTGGGTAGCCTCAACATTATTATGGACTCTCTCACTAAATATTCCATCCTCTTTGTGATCAGACATCTCATAATTTAAGCTATCTTCTGCATTGTTGATTAAAATATCGTTACTGGCTTTCAGCCCCACCTTGCCCTTGGCATCTATATCGGAAGCAGAGACATGGATATCGTGCCCCGATATGATATCCATATTCTTTCCAGAACTTAGATGAGAGCCATTGTGCAAGGCAACATGGGAGGTTTCACTCCCATTCTGATTGTCCATACTGTTGCGTGTGGCATCAATCGAAATATTCCTCTCAGCTTGCAAGAGAAGTTTATCCGTTGCTTGAACATCTGAGCCTAAAATATTGAGATTTTTTCCTGATGAAAAGACTGTTGAACCCCCAGAACTGACTTCCGATTTATGATGCATGGTGGCATCACCCTGTTCATCATGGTAATGGGTTTCTGCTGAACCGATCGTCAAGTTGCCTTGTTCTGTAGCCATGGCAAGATCACCTCCGGTGGTGATCCCCACCCCTGAGGCGGTGATATCTTGCTTGGCAATCACGCTCGCATTGCCACCAGCAGAAAGCGCCTCGGTGTTTAATACTGTCTCCACGCCGTCAACCGTTGTGCGCCCTGCATCCAAACGAATATTCTTCTCCGCAAGGATAACAGCATCACCACCCGCCGCAAAATGCCCTCCTTGACTAAAGATATCCCCGCCATGCACATGCAATTGGTGGTTTGCCGCAATACGCCCTGAATTAGTTATTGTGGAATTGCTCGTATTTTGGCTGGTGATATTGACATCATCGCCCATGATCAAAGCCCCAGCAGAAACAAAGGAGGATCTGTCTTTTTCGGGGATGTAAAGCACCGGAGCATAAACATCCATGCCCCTTACACTTTGGCGCACATAAATCACCATTGGAGCTTCTAGGGACGCCAATTGTTCTTCACTCAAAGGCTCTCCAAAAATCAAATTGTGGGCTTTTGCATATTCTGCCCCGACATCCAGCAAGGTTTTGACTTGTTCAATGGCATCACTTCCTGGAATAAAGGAACCTTTGCCCAAACCTTGACCGACCAGATCACGCATTTGTTTTTCAATCAATTCCTTTTCAAAATAGGCATCGCCTAAGAAAAAAATCTCTCTGTCAGGCTTGTAGCCAATTCTGTTCAAATAATAGGCTGAGCCATAAAACTTGCCAACATCAAGGAATTCTGCCCGCGTTTCATAAATAAAATTCTGCTTGGGCAAGGTGCCACCAACCCCACCCGATTGAGGCTTTGGCAAAGGGAGACCCTCAGAAAGTTCCCCTGCATTATTGAGGTCCACTTTTGGTGTAAAGAGAGCGCCAGCCCCGGTTAAACCACTTAAGGACTCCAGTGGATTGCCTTCAACGGTTTTTGCTTCAAAATGCGCATCCCCTGTAATTGAACCTTCCGCTGCCGTGTTATTGAGTTGATCGACCACCAGATTTAAAGTGCCGCCCGCTTGGACAAGACCAGGAACGCTCTCCAAAGCTTCTGAACCAATCTGGCGATCCTTGCCATTGGCTATATCTAAAGAAACATCGCGGCTTCCATCAGCTTTATAACCATAACAACTGTCTGTATTAGCCTGACAACCAAGATAAGTGTTTTTATAAGCCGTTGCCCCTAAATTGGTCAGCACATTGGCGTGGATATCGGCATTTCCGCCTGCTCTCATAGAGCTATAATGGTTGTCAATGTTATCGGCGTTAATGATGAGATTGCCGTGAGATTGTATCATCCCCTGAATAGTGGGCTTATGCGAAAACCCCTGCGTGACAGTTTCTTCTGTCATATGTGACTGATTATTCCATTGATACCGTCTTATATTACTTTTTGTTTTATCATATTTCCAAGTAAATGCCCTATAAAATGCTCCATCTTCCAAAGTTGCCGTGCCATACGTTTCTTCTTTGTTAGCCCAAAGATTTTTATCAAATACAAATACTTCCCTAGGTATATACTGGTGTGCAATAACTATTGTTCTATCCTCAAAGTGACCCTTTCCCCAAAGGTTGGGACCATCTTGATATAACATCCCATCACTGAGTTGATCAGAACCCTTTGGTTTTTCGAATGAAATATCGCTATATTCCGTTTTTTCCGTGATGACGGGCGTGCTATCAGCTTCGTTTTTTAGAGTGTTGGTTTGGATATTTAAGTTTCCACCGGCTTGAATAAAGCCCGCTTTATTCACAAGCGAAAGGCTTTTTCCAGTACCAGCTGCATTGGTGAAAAATAAATTGCCTTCTGCCATTATGGTGCCAAAATCATTCAACAAAGCCCCATCAACTTGTAAAGCACCATTGCCCTTCACATAAATTAAGCCCGTTTTGTTGTTGGTCACATCCCCCGTCACGCTAAAGACTAAATCCTGCCCCGCTGCCAATTGACCGCTATTTTCAAGCTCCCCGGTTTTGATGATAAAATCTCGTGCTGCTAAAACCGATGTGAACTGATCCACCATAACGCCTGGAGCAACAAAAAGAATATCTCCAGTCCCTCCTTCATCGGTAATGGCTTGTAGCCGTGCATGGTGAATATCAAGAACATTGGTGCTTTGAAAATCTAAACCACCATAAATCAGCGTGCTGCCCGAGACATAAATATGATCCGCAGTTAAATATAGCGTTTGCGGCGTGTAAATATGAGAACGATCATTGCTCAAATCCAGTGTGTTTGCTGTCAATCTCACATCCCCCGTAGCAGACAGCACATTCTCAACGCTGATCCCTCCTGATACCGAGGTCAGGGTTGCACTGCCATAGCCAATGACCTGATCATAATAAATGTCGTTGCCAGCAAAAAGTTCAATATTGCCACCACTGATAATATGCCCAACCTTTATACCCTCTTGCGCTGTAGCAAAAAGGGAACCTTTATCATGAAAAACAAGAGCACCTGTAGGGTTTGAAGGGCTCACCTGAGAGTGAACAAAATCTAAACCTGTCATCAGTGTGCCTGCATCAAGACTTCCCACCTTTAAAACGGCATCATCACCCGTCATCAAAGAAGAAAAGTCAACCGCCCCACCATGAATGTCTGCTCTGCCATAGGCTAAAACTTGCCCAAAATGAATGCCGGCATGGGGGTCAACATGAATGGCAACATTGTGATGCGACAGAATTGTTTGGGAAACAGAGAGCCCATTATGAGAAACCAGGGTGATATCTCCTGCCCCATAAATACTTTCAGCAAAAATCGCACCTTGACTGCTCTGGAGATCAACATCCCCTTTTGTGCCAAGAACAAGGCTGCCAGCTGCTTGCGTGGCTGCCATATCAACCCCACCAGCTAAAAAATGGGCTTGTATATCACCACCGGCATGCGCCCTGAGATTGCCCCCAGCTAAAACAGTGCCACCAATATTAAGCGCTCCATCTGTTTCAAGTGTTACATCAGCGCCTGCGCCTAGCCCTGAAACTTGAAGAGCATGGTGCGAAGAAAGCTCCAAATTGCCCCCCGAGGTAGCTTTTCCGGCAATTGATAAAAGCCCATCCTGGGCATCTACGCTCAAATGACCTTCCGCGCCAACCGTTTCTAACATGACACCTTTTTTTGCTGCAATCGCAATATGCTTTTTGGATGTAATGTTCTCTGCATGAAGGGTATCGCTTTTTGATTGAAGAACAACACCCCCATGACCAAAAACATTCTTCAACGAGATTTTTCCGTCAGCAGAAAGATGCAACTGCCCCGCATTCGCTGCCATATCATGGCGCATGCGAACCCCAACTCCTTGTTCTGTTGCCACAAGTTTAATCTGATCCGCCTGGAGAGCCCCAAAAGCAGAACCATCTATCGCATATTCCGGTTTACCGGTAATATCGGTCAGTTCTTTCATTTCCCGTGAAGCATAATCAAAGTGACCCGTCCCTGCTGTCACACCAATTTCTCTGCCCGCAACAGCTCCTTCAAAATGCACTGTGCGTGAGACAATATCGACAATATCAACA
>NZ_JBHIRU010000038.1:0-6786 GCF_042197425.1 Bartonella sp. AA126HLJHH | reverse complement strand
GGCAACAAAGCCAACCAATCAAAAATACTTTAGCAGAAACCTATTTACGTATGCGGGGTATTACATGTGATTTGCCTGCTGATTTACGCTTTTACGACAAATGTTCGCACCCCTCTGGGGTTACACTGCCCGCGTTGGTGGCTCTTGTTAAGGGCGCTGGCTCTTTCGCCATTCATAGAACCTTTTTACAAGCCAATGGTTGCAAAACAGACCAAAAACCAGCAAAAGCCATGTTGGGATCTGTAACAGGTGGTGGGGTGCATTTAAGCCAAGCCAATCCAAAACATAAGGAATTATTTAACAAACTTTAGAGCTTTTATGCTGTTACAACTATCTTCGTGAAATTTATGAAGACAAAACCCAAAAGGCGGTCGGCCTACAAAACGCTATGAATAGCTCACCTTGGTGAAAAATCATAGGACCACACAATAGAGAAATCTCTTTTGACAGTTTTTCAAGCCAATCGCTCAACGCTCTTTTTAGTGACATTCTCTTCATTGCTCTTTTTTCAAAGAAAATGATCAGAGTTCTTCTTACAAAGAGTTTTGTTGCTTTTGGAGAGTTATTCCAATGTTTATGTTATTTTTTTAATAATAAAAAATAAAAAACATTATATTTTAATATTTTTGTTTAGGATCTTGAGCTACTCTATGGAAATTTCTATTTTTGTAAAAAATCCAAACGTGCAACAGCATGGTAAAATATATTTTTATGACGTTGGTGATGATCTCAAGAGAAAAGAAAAAACCTTACGATAATAGGAGTCATTTGGGAGTATTGATGGTATTAAGTGAATATCAGCTACAATATCATTGGGATTTATATTACTCGTAATTGGCATTTTGGATGCATGGCTCATTTGTTCTGCGAATTATTGGACTTGAATGTTTAATCTATAAAGCCCAGTATTGATGATATTAGAATAAAAGCCATCTTGATTTGTAAGTTTAATCGAATGCAAATTGAGAACATTCGATATAATAACAAGCGTATGCTTCTTAGCTAGCCCCTTTTAAGTAAGATAATAAGTCCACCTGCCATACTGTTTTGATTGGGGTTGAGCTCAGCTTTATAATAAACATCAAGCTTAAAAATACCGTTCGCTTATTTTGAGTTACATCAAACTGAAATACCTATAATTCTTTCTCATCAAAAATCTTGAATAAAAAAGGCAAGTTGCTGCTTAAATTACTGCTAATATCAAAAAAATCAAAGCCAATTTTGCCACCATCTTTGACACTTTTAGTATATAAGATCCCGATACATGAGACAAGCACCATATCGTTCTTCCATCGGTATGTCCTATATCTATTCACGAAACATAGCTGCTTCAGAGTGGGAAATACTATATATTTGTAGCAATTTCTTTTAATTGATTCATATCAAAATACAAATCCGATACCTTTTGGCAAAATTTATCAAGATAAATAAACAATTCATCAGAGAGAGAGATCTTTTTTTCTCGAATTCTCATTAAATCCTCAGTTTTATTATTTAACGGATGCGCTTCAAAATTACTTGCACGATTTCCTGCTAATTTGGTAGGCATATAATGATTTATGATGTTACAAAAACTACAATCTAAAGGGCCTGAAACATTACTTCCAACCATACCAACGTAGTTATTTTTATTCTCAAAACACTTATATAATTCTTTAATATTACTTGCAAATGGCTTATAGACAAAAGCATTATAGCCATATTCGTGAATTTTTTCATAACCACATTTCACGAATGTCTCATCAGCGATATTTAAGAAACCCAAATCTGGAATTTTTGAAGGAAATTTCACAGGCTGTTCTATTCCAAACAAATTATTCTTATCTATCCTATCAATAAAATAATTCCACTGCTCAAAATTAATACTTGCATTGAAATCAATAATAAATTTTACATTTTTGTTTTCATTAACAATTGCAATTGTATCATCCAAATACTGATTCGATGATTTCAATTTTATCAAATCGTAATTACGTATCTCATCATCAATAATTGCACCTATTCCTATCGTTTTAATAGATTTCATTAATCCAGAATTAATAATTTTAGCCATTTCAACTTTTTTTAAAAAATCTTCCAACCCAAAGAAATAGCTTAAAGAATTTACAAAGTGTTTACTTTTATTTATTGATCGTTCATTTATAGGTTTTATAAAATCGTCCGGCATTTCTCCGTGACTAGGTGATAATGGCAACTCCATAGCAAAGGGCGAAATAACTTTATCCTGAGCAGTAAATAAAATTATCAGTTCTGTTTTTTCAACTAACACACCAGAAGAACTGTGAAAAGAATCCGATAGTTTATATTTATTGGTGTAAACTCTGATGCGTATATCCATATTTTATCTCACAGCCAGAAAAAAAATCCCGTATCATATTTAACTGAAATCTATTCTCATACTTTTTTCTATTTTCAAAATTAACTAAAATGAACTCGGGAGTAGCGATACGTATTAGAGCTAACACTTCTGCCAAATCGAATCTCTCCGATAAAGTAATCGTCACACTATATGGTACGCTATCTTTTTTCATACATTCTATGTTACGCACCCACGTTTGTTTATATTTTTTACTGTCTAGATTTCTTATCTCTGAAATAACATCTGTGCCTATTTGTATCCCTAAAAAGAACGGATTACTCTTTAATAGCTTCAAATATGGTTGAATATAGATGTGCCCCCCTGTTGCAATCCGAAAATATTTTTTGCAAATGAGACACATACAAGTATATTTATGAAGTAAATCATAATCGAGCTCAAAAGGCTCTCCACCAGAAAGAATAATAAAATCAGATTTTATGTCATTTATTGTATATAAAGATTCAGGCAACGCGTCATCTCTCACCATATATTCCATCGAATACGGACAATGATTGCAGCCCGCACTGCAATTTTCATTACAAATTACAATATTATCGCCCATGAAATTTCTTATTCAAGTTCATATAATCCAATACTAATTGTTTCATGAAAATATTTTGGTATAGAGAAAGATCAGAAATTTTTTTAGCCACAAACGCTTTTATCATTGGTAAAGCTTCATCCTTTGATATAGACAGCAAATGAGAAATATAGTCTATCCGTTCTTCTAAATTGAGAGATAATCTTGGACTGGTGAAAAATGTTAAGATATCCAATTCCGGACTGGCTTCTTGACATAAATCCCAATCCACTACCATAAAAGAACTATCAGAAGTAACAATGATATTATCAGGATGTAAATCTCCATGTGATAAGATTATATTCTTGCTTAATCGATCTTGAAAGATCTTATTGATTTGATCAATAATCGCCTTTTGATGTAGCAAATCCATTTGGCTCAATACAGTACCCCGGATAAACTCCCATTCGACTATTTCATCGCAAAGTGTTATCAAATTTGGTGCAGGATAGAGACTTTGTCGAAAAGAGCCATCCTTGATGTTTTCATTAATGCACGATGCTTCCGGATAAATTTGCCCATAGCAAAACTCTTGATGCTTGCGTTTCAAGAAATGTTGTTTTGACGATTGTGCATTTTCAGGCTGTAACCAAATGATTTCTTGTTTTCTGACAAAAATAATTAAAGCAGACACCCCAAAAATCACAGCCATAATCACTGCCAACCACAAATTAGCTTGCCAGAATGTTGAAAAAACATGACCGTATAAAAAACTGAATGCAAAGGATACAACAGCTGTAATAATGGCTGTAAATGATAAAACAGTCGCGATAGCTTTGGGATCAATCAGTGAATTTATAAGAAGAGACGACAGGTAAGATCGATAAGCAGATTTAAAAACACATAGCAGTAAAAATCCTAGTATAAGAGCCGCAATGATTTGAAATGACATGAGAAAAAAAGCAATGGTTACCATACAACCAATCATTAAGACGGGAAAAATAGGATTTTGAAACTTTGAAAAATACTTCTGAAACAATATATTGGAACTTGCTGAAAAAAAATTTCCAATGATAAAAATAATCGAAACCAAAATAGCAGGTTGAAATGGCAAAAAATCAGAAAATGCGATAGAAACAGTTCGATTATTAACCAAAATAGCAAAAGCTGAAACTGCACTTAAAAAAATAAGAGTGAAGCGATAAGGGTTTTTGACTTCTTTACGGCTGGCGCACATAACTGTGAAAATACTCGGATGAGCGTTGATGTGAAAACTATCTAATCCCTTCGTCAGTTTTGAAAACATAAAAATAGCAAAAATTAATGAAAGGACTTGAAAAATTACAGGCAATGCAGGATGCACATAATAAAGTATTCCCCCTAAAAAAATAAGTACCGTTGTCACACTATAGGTAACAGCAGCCACTTCTGACTTAACGGAAAACAGTGTGCGATGCTTTGGTACTACAGAAAAGAGTAAACTATCTTCCGCACCTGAGAAACAAGCGGCCGCTAATGTAATACACAACAAATAAGTGGCGTAAGCAAAATATGCATAATTCATAAAAAGAGCTAAAAAACCGCAAAGAAAGAAAAACAGCCCAGTATAAATAACGCGCTTACTTCCATAAACATCTGATAATAAACCCAAGGGGACCTCTAAGATCAAAGGAAGCAATAAAAAATAACTACCGATTAAAACAATATCCGCTTGCGACAAATGCAATTTTTCCGACAAAAAAAGTGGTAAAACAGCAACCACTAGAGCAGTAGACTTGCTAACGCTATAAATCTTAAATTGCTTAACCTTATCCACAAAATACCTTCCCACGACATCCGCTACATGCGCCAGATTCTTTCAAAGATTTTAAAACGCTTTGAGCAGACCAATCTATTGCCTCATAATTTTGTAGATTCCCAAAAGCTTCTGAATAAAAGCAATGTTTTAAATCTCCATTATAGTCCAATACCAAGGATCAAAATGGAAATAAACACATTAACGGCGACGAAACGTACGCAGAATTTTCGCCTAAGTAATAATTAATACAATTTACAAAATTTTGTGACGTCCATGAGATTTTCCTTTCTTGGAACTTTTTATCTATATAAATCTGGAGGGGGGATTCTTTCCTTGATAATTCATCTCTCAAATGAAAAAGTGAAGCGTTTGGCGGAAGAGTTTTGTTTCTTAAAGCCTTAGATCGATCCTTTGTATTATTTTTTCTAGAAAAACTAAATGACAACGTATCGAGCGGGCTGAATCCGATATAATCGACATCTTTGCTTATACAAAAATCGATAAAATTAATAATATTTTCTAGAATCTCTTTGGTAACTGTCGCTCTTATTCCTATACTTTGCAGAGGTTGAAGATTCTTAACTGTTTCAATGTTTTTCCACACGCGATCAAATTTATTCGCCCCCCGTATATCATAATATCCTTGGACACTAGTCGAATCCATAGAAATAACAATTTCTTTTATGTCATACTGTGAAATCCATAAATTTTTATGCAATAAGATGCCATTAGTATTTAATTCAACGGGCAGACCTAGTTCATTCAACGTTAATAAAATATCTTTAAGCTTCGGATGCATTAAAGGTTCTCCCTCAGAAAGCATCACTGAGGCAGCTCCTTTTTCTTTCAACATTCTAAATAAGGGTATTAAACTTTCTGGAGTATGCCAATTTTTTTCCTTAATCTTCCAGCAATCGCACATGATACAAGGGCTATTGCAATTCTGGATAATATGTATAATAGGTGTTACAGGTACTCATAATTTTTTAAGATCAAAAATCGAATCTGACGCACTAATCAAGTTTTCCTTCTTTAAAAGAAAGCCATTCTTTTCTAGTTCTCTTAACAAGATTGAAAAATCTGATGCTAAAATCTCTGTCTCTACATTAAGCTTTGCCGCAACAGTTTCAATTTTCTGATTCTGTAAAAAACTGAATCAATTAAAATTATAACTGAATCATTAAGCACAATAGTCTAAAAATCATTTAATCTAGTTATGCTATTCTCGTCGAGATTAATACGAAACATTTCCCCTCCTAAATTGTTTATTAATAATACAATGGATAAGGGCGCTGCAGCGCTCTTATCCTGTTTTTTTATTTTTTTCTATCTCACACCAATGGTTTATAACAAGTTAAAGTTGCACTGTTCACAGTGCCAATCACCTGCGGTTTTTTATATGACATAATATCCCCCTCATATTGTTATTATGTACTTTATTTATATTCAAGACAATTAGTATTTTATAAAAAGTTTACAAATTTATAATTGTAAAGTCAATTTAACTGTATTGCGCAATATTCAGTTTGGAAAACAAATTAGCCTATACCGGTATAAATCGAAAAACTCTTGTGCTCAGCTAATTTCCATTTTAATTAGTAAGTTCATTCAAAAAGTATTATTCCTGATTTCAATGGCTATTTCACTTAAATCGCAATAAGAAATATGCAATGTTCTGCTTTATCAAGTAATTTTAAAAAGATTTTTTTGGGCTGAAATAAAGAATAGTTGTTGCGTAAATCAGCTTCTCAGAAGAAAAATTTTTCAATTATTTTTCTGTTTTAATTGTAATTTTGTGAAATACTACTTGCGGTGAAATTACTTTTAAAAGAGGTTCTACTCGACGCCAAAATACAAACTTTTATTTCTTATTAAAGATACAATCATATTGATTTATAATGATAATTTAGCACTATTCATATCGAATAAGAATCCCAAATAACGTAGGATTCTCTCATTTCAAATCTGCGTATGTTGAAATCAACTAAAACCACTTGCTTGCACGTCACAAGCCGGCTTGCTTCTTCACAAACGTAAAGATGGTGGTGCTCAATGGCTGTATCGTTATACCATTCATGGGCGGCGTCGCGAAATGGGCTTGGGTGCTTT
>NZ_JBHIRU010000036.1:0-7436 GCF_042197425.1 Bartonella sp. AA126HLJHH | reverse complement strand
GGAGCAACTATGAATAAGAAAACGCGTAAGGGTTTATCGGTTCGTGCGTTTGCGAAGAAGATGGGTGTTTCACATAATGCGGTGGTTTCTCGGATAAAGACAGGTAAATTTGATAAGGCTCTTTTTGAAGATGGTTCTGTCAATGAAGCCCTTGCAACAGCCATCTGGAATGAGAATCCAACAAAACGCCCTGCTCCATTTTTAGCGCCTGATGGTCAACCGCGGACAAAGATCAAACAAGCCTCTACAGATGGAGCCAATGAATACAAGATAAAACTGGAGCGAATGCAAGTTGCGCTTGAAAGCGAGAAGATTGCCCTTGAACGACTACGCGAAACCACTGTTGATCGAGAAGAAATGAAAAAGGCAGCGCGTGAATTTGGAAGAGCGCACCGTGATGCTATGTTGAATTTTCCTCATCGTTTTGGTGCAAGCATTGCTGCACAAGTTGGATGTGATGCAGCCAGCCTTATTGGTGCTATTGATTATTATATAAGAACCGCTTTACTTGAGGCGGTTAATATTCTAGTGCCTTTTCATGATCCTCATTCTCCAGAGTTAGAGAACTTGCAAGAAACGAATAATGGATGACAATGCAGTCGAAGAATTTTTCTCCCATGCCAATAATGCAAGACAACCGGACCCACCCTACACGGTTTCGCAATGGGCGGATAAGAATAGATACCTTAGCACGGTAGCAAGTGCTGAGCCTGGGCTTTGGAGAACAAAGCGTACCCCCTATTTGCGTGAAATCATGGATAATCTTTCCTCTTACGTGCCAATTGAAACAACCATTGTCATGAAAGGGGCGCAGATCGGCATGTCAGAAGCAGGATTAAATTTCTGCGGTTATGCCATTCATTATAGTCCGGGACCTGCTCTTTATGTGATGCCAACGGTTGAGACAGCGAAGAAATTGTCCAAAACCCGTCTTGATCCAATGATTATGGCAAGCCCTGCTTTAAGCGAACGCATAGCCCCAGCACGAGCACGTGACAGCGGGAATACCATGTTTTCGAAAGAGTTTGATGGTGGTGCACTGATGCTTACAGGGGCAAACAGTGCTGCTGGTTTGCGTTCCATGCCTATTCGTTATCTGATTTTGGATGAAGTGGATGGTTATCCTCTCAGTGTGGATAACGAAGGTGATCCGGTGATGATTGCGGAAAAGCGTACCTCGACCTTTGTACAACGAAAGATCTTTAAATTGTCCACACCCACCCACCGTGACACAAGCCGTATTGCCAAGGATTTTGTGCTAGGAGACCAGCGATATTACAACGTGCCTTGTGATGCATGTGGTACACTCCAGCCGATTGTTTGGTCACAAATCAAATGGCCGAAAGGGGCTCCCGAAAAAGCTGTGTTTGTTTGTGCCCATTGTGGTCATGAACATGCCGAGCACCGAAAAACAGATCTCATGTGTGAAGAAAGAGGCGCATGCTGGGTCCCAACCAGTGAGTCAAGCAGACCCAATTTGCGTTCTTATCATATTTCGGCACTCTATTCTCCTTGGCTTACATGGGGGGAATGTGCAAGAGAGTTTTTAAATGCCAAGGATGATCCAGCTCTTCTACAGCCTTTTGTCAATACAGTTCTTGGAGAGCCATGGGAGGACAGAACAGGCGAAGTTATTGATCCTGATAGCCTCTATGCAAAACGCGAAGATTATCCCCTTGCACCAGAACAATCCGTCGTGTTGACAGCTGGTATTGATGTGCAAAATGACCGCTTGGAACTTGAAGTGGTGGGATGGGGGCGTAGTGAAGAAAGTTGGCATATTGATTATCAAGTGATCCTTGGTGATCCCTCTTCTTTTGAAGTATGGGACCAATTGGATGAATATCTTGCAAAACGTTGGCCACATACAGGCTATAAAGAGGGAATTAGGATAACAGCTGCTTGTATTGATACCGGTGGTGGACATACACAGGCGGTTTATAATTATGTACGCCCGCGTGAGGGGCGGCGTATCTGGGGAATTAAGGGGCAAGCGGGATGGCGTGCGGTATGGCCACGCCGACCAAGCAAAAACAATAAAGGACAGATTAATCTTTATATTGTTGGGGTTGATGCCGCGAAAGATATTATCACGGCACGATTTAAAAAATCGGGACCTGAAGCAACGGGGGCTGGTGCAACACACTTTCACAAAAACCTTGATCGGGAATATTTTGATCAGCTAACCGCTGAAAGAAAAGTCATCAAATATTTTAAAGGCTTCAAGCGCATTGAATGGCAAAAAAGCGAAAAGGCAAGAAATGAAGCCTTGGACTGTAGGGTCTATGCTTATGCTGCTTTACAAGGTCTAATTTCGGCAGGAATAAACCTTAATCGAGAAGTCGATATCTTAGAAGAGCGTTTGGAAAAACTTAAAATTGAGGGCTCTTTAGAGCAGCCAACACCAAGACATGCCCCCTCTCCTTCTCCAAGAAGATCTCAGACAGCACAACCTCAAAGGAAACAATCCAGAACGGTGATGAATCCTTATATGCAAGGGGATTGGAGGTAATTTATGGATGAAACTTTAGAACCAATTAACAGCAAAACTGACAGACTGGAAAGTTTAAAAAGGCGGCGTGAACAAATTGAAGAGGCTCTTTATTCGGGTGCGCAATCGGTGCGCCATGGCGATAAGCAAGTAAGCAACCGTTCTGTTGAGGAACTGCGCAGAGCGCTTGAGATGCTGAACACACAAATAGCCAACCTTGAAGGACGCAAGCGTTCACGCGTGTTCTATTTTAATATATCACGAGGCTATTAATGGCTGGCTTTATCAATAAACTCACGGGCTTTTTTAAAATTTCTCGTCAACACAATCCCCATTTTGAAGCGGCAAGCAAAAGCCGCCGTATGGGTGGTTTTGACCCCGCAAAAAAACATATTAATAAAGCCATTGAGGAATGCGGTGATACCATTGTTGCCCGTTCAAGATGGCTTTATGACAATGAAGCTCTTTATGGTTCTGCAACGGAGGAATGGGTCTCTGCGGCTGTAAGTGATGGGATTAAACCTTATCCTCGTATTGAAGGCTTTCAAGAAGAAAAGAAAAAGCTTTTAGACTTATGGTGGCAATGGGTTGATGAAGCCGATTATGATGAAGATACCAGCTTTTATGGGCTGCAAGCAACCATTGCACGAGAAGTATTTTTAACCGGAGAGTGCTTTGTAAGATTGCATTATGTTGATCTCTACGGGCGCTCTGGTGTGCCTCTTCAGTTGCAAGTTTATCCCACGGAAATGTTGGACCTTTCCTACAATGGACCGGCTGAGATTGAAGGCAATTACATTCGTATGGGAATTGAATTTAATGCCAGTGGTAAGCGTGTTGCTTATCATTTCTGGGAACATCACCCCTATGATGCTTCTCCTTCCAACATAGCATTTAAGAGTCAAGAACGCATACGTGTCCCCGCTGAAATGATCCTTCACATCAAAGAGCGCCGTATTGCCGGACAATTGCGCGGTTCTCCCAAAATAACGCGCTGTATGACAAAGATCTTTCAACTCGAATCCTATGACGACGCAGAACTCGATAGAAAAAGGACGGCGGCTCTTTTCGCGGCGTTTGTCAAGGACAATTCACCAAACGTCGAAAAATTATCCGATAATCGTGATAAAAACAACGTTGAAGAAGAATACAAAGCACCTGTCATTGCGCCCGGTGCATCTCTTTATTTAGGAGAGAATAAAGAAGTTACATTCTCAAATCCTGTTGAGGTTGGAGGTTCTTATGAGGCTTTTCAATTTCGCAATATCTTGAAAATTTGTGCAGCACTTAATATGCCTTATGCCGTTGTGACAGGGGACGTTACGCGCGGCAATTTTTCAAATGTGCGTACCTCCATCATTCAGTTTAGACGTCATGTTAAACAATGGCGTGAACATATTATTGCCTTTCAGTTTAACCGCATTGTTTGGGAGCGTTTTGTTGAAATGGCAGTGCTTTCTGGATGTGTCAATTTGCCAGGGTGGGAAGAAAATTCCTTGCCATGGCTTCAATGTGAAAGCTTTGCACCCCCGCTTGAAATGATTGATCCAAACAAGGATATCTCAGCGGAAAAAGAAGAAATCCGTGCAGGCTTGAAAACACGACGCATGGCACTTGCCGAGCGTGGCTTTGATATCGACAGCATTCATGCCGAACTGCAAGAAGAGCACACAGACGCTCGTGCGCGCGGCTTATCTTTTGACACGGATATGGCAGCGCCTTCTGGTGAAAATCAAGTGATTGATACAGCAGATTCAGAACCTTCTGAGACTTATGAAAGTAACCAAGGCAGTGAGGCACATAAAAATGGTGAATAATCTCGACATGCCGTTTTTGGCATCACGGCTTTTTGGGGTTCCTCATATGCTTGCCTCGACAAAGCTTGATATCATTTTGAATGCTCTTGCACCACGCCTTTTTGAGGGAGAAAAGTTTCCCATTGGGGCTTTTGCGCAAGGGGATACAACGGCTTTAAGACCCCCTGAAACTTATGTAGTACAAAACAATGTTGCTATCCTACCGGTTCATGGCACGCTTGTGCGTCGCGGTGCATGGCTTGGGGCTTTATCGGGGCTAACCTCTTATGAAGGTTTAAGGGCTTCTTTTCGTGAAGCCATTGCACAACATGATGTTCGCGCTGTTTTATTTGATATTGACAGCGGCGGTGGAGAAGCCGGTGGTGTGTTTGATTTGGTTGAAGAGTTTCAAACACTCTCAAAACAATACGACAAGCCCATTTGGGCACATGCCAATGAGTTTGCCTGTTCTGCAGCTTATGCCATTGCTTGTGCGGCTTCTCAAATATGGGTAGCTCGTACAGGGGTTGTGGGCTCGATTGGAGTTGTTTGTGCCCATCTTGACCAGTCCCGTGCAGATGAAAAACACGGGCATAAATGGACCTTTGTCTTTGAAGGTGATCACAAAACCCATGGCAACCCTCATGAACCCTTGAGCGATACAGCACAGATAAAAATGCAAGCCGATTGCGCCCTGCTCTACGAGATGTTTGTCGATTTGGTGGCGCAAAACAGACGCTTAAATGCTGCTGCAATTCGTGACACAAAAGCAGAAACTTTTATAGGCACCCAAGCGATCACGCTTGGATTAGCAGATGCGCAGGGCACCCTTGCGCAAGCTTTGGAAGCCTTAACGGATTCCATATCACAAAACCCAACATCAACAGAAAAAGAAGGACAAAACACATGGCACGCACACAATACCGCGCTGAAGAAGAGGATGACGAAAAGATCGTCGACATCATCAATGACGAGGAAGAGGACGAAGACGATAGTGACATCGACAAAAACGCCGAAATCTTTGACGACGAAGAAAACGAAGATGAAGATGAAGACAATGAGGACAAGCAGGAAAACATAAAAGCTGCTCTTGAAAAAGAAAGAAAGCGCGCAAAAGCACTAACAACCCTTGAAAGGCAAGCAAAGCACTTAGGCGTTTCTTTTGACGCAGCAAAAGCTATTCAAAACGGTATGAGTCTCGAGAAAGCACGCCAGTGTGTGTTGACGGCTGCTAGCTCTCAAAGCGCGTCTTTAAAAGTCTCGCCTTATACCCCTCATAGTGATGGGACGAGCAAGGCAAAGATTCATGCAAAATGGGAAGCAGCTTGGAGGGCAGTGAAATGACGAATATTATTTATGACGACGTACGCAATGGCGCTTATCTTGGACCCTACGACCCCGATATGTCAAATGAAGAAGTGCTGTTTGCATCAGGAGCATTCATTGAAGCTGGAACTGTCATGGGAAAGATAACCGCAACGGAACACTATGTCCCCCTTAATCCAGCAGCATCAGATGGCAGTCAAACACCGGCAGGGATTTCTTTTGCCACTATTGACGCAACAGAAGCAGATCAACGTGCCGTAATTACAGCACGCTTATGCACTGTAAAAGCTTCTGAACTGCTATGGCCAGATGCCATCACGGATGAGCAAAAGAACGCGGCCATTCAGTCTTTCGAAGACAAGAACAACATTCTATTGCGATAGGAGAATGCACACATGGATATGAATTTTTTTAAACATGATGCTTTCTCAAGCATCACAATGATGAAAGCCATCGAAAACTATGAGTTTCAACCTGGTCTTGTAAGTTCTCTTAATCTTTTTGAAGAAGTTGAAACCAGTACCACAGTGGTTGGTATTGAACGGCGTGATAATACATTTTCGCTTATTCAAACCAGTGAACGTGGCGCACCTTTGACAGAAGGTGATAGAGAGGGTCGTAATCTTCGGTTTTTCAAAACAACACGGATTGCCAAAAGTGATACCGTAAAATCAGAAGAAATCCAGAACCGTCGTGAATTTGGCGCAGAAGATCAGTTAGAGACAGCAATGAAATATATTGCCAGAAAACAAAAGAAACTGATTTCTGAAATAGAATTGACATGGGAAAATATGCAACTTGGCGCTGTTCAAGGGGTGGTTCTTGATGCCGATGGCTCTGTTATTGTCGATTGGTACAAAGAATGGGAAATCGCACCACCAAAGCCGATTGATTTTAAATTAAATAATGAGACAACCAATGTTGCGGACCATGTTGATCAAGTCATTATGAGGATGATTGAAGCTTCAAAAGGAGCGTTTTCTGATCGTTCACGCATTATTGGGCTTTGTGGAAATGAATTCTTTTCCAAATTGAAAAACCATAAAACAATTCGTGAGACCTATTTAAACACAGCCTTAGCACAGACACTCAATAGCGCCGGAGGTGTTGCAACACCAAGTTCGATTGGCTCTGGGAGCTTTGGTAGTTTTGACTTTGCAGGCGTAACTTTCATTAATTACCGGAGTATCCACAACTATAATGTGAGTGCGAAGGCTGGAACAAAGCGCGCCATAGGAATTAAGCCTGATGAATGTCAATTCTTTCCTGTTGATGCGCCTGGTGTATTCCAAAAAACCTTTGCACCAGGGGAAAGCTTGGATTTTGCCAACACGGTTGGAAGACCTCTCTACACCATGCTTATCGTCGACCACGACCGTAATGCATGGGTAAAACCGGAGGTCTATAGCTATCCGCTTTACATTTGCACACGCCCTGAAATGCTGTTTAAAGCAGTGATTGGAGCGAAATAACATGCGATGGCACGGGCTGCTAAACCAAATGGTTAAAGATGTACGCAACACTTTTGGGCAGCCCATCATCTACACGCGAAAGGACAACCAGCAATCTTTTCGTATCACAGCGATTTACGGCATTAAACATTCGGAATCGGACGCCGGTGGCAGAATCCCTACCACAATTGCAAGAAAGGAACTTGATCTTTGTATCAATGACATCGGGGGAATACCACCAAACCCTCAAGATAGTGTTGTAATCATTTCCCCTGAAAACAGCAAAGCTCCCTCTTCTCAAGAGCACTTCGTGATCACAGATGTCCAAGCCTCTGAATCCGGTATGTATAAGCTTATCTTGCGGGAGATAAA
>NZ_JBHIRU010000035.1:0-7580 GCF_042197425.1 Bartonella sp. AA126HLJHH | reverse complement strand
ATGAAGTTTGAGACATTGAATTATGCTATTCAGGATGTTCGGAAAGAAGCAAGACAAGCTGCTGCTATTGGTCTAGCAGTATCTAATTTAAGCTATGACGATACACCGGGAAAATTAAGTTTTTCACTTGGTACGGGTGTATGGCGCAGTCAATCTGCACTTGCTATTGGAGCTGGTTATATGTCTGAAAATGGAAGATTTCGCTCTAACGTATCTGCAACGAGTGCTGGGGGACATTGGGGTGTAGGTGCTGGATTTAGGGTAACACTGAATTAACAATAGAAAATTCGAAATAAATTTTCCTTCTCTTATCAAATGCGTTACATGTGCCATTTAAAGAGAAGGAAAGTTATTTTCATCATAAATGAATAGCAATAGAAGATAAGGGCGTATTTCGAGTAAAAATATATTTTTTATTGTGAAATTTTATATCAAAAAATCATTTATCACCTCCAAAAGGAATTATTTGAGTAATCGATATTTATTTTTAAGAAAGTTTTGCCTTCTTGTCTCATCAGACAAGGGTGAAAATTTTATAAGAAGTGATATTTTACACAGAAATTCATAGAGTAGTATACTTGTAAAGTTTTATAATTGTATTCTGTAATAATAATCTTAGTGGGACTAATTTTAGTTACAGTGAAGCATTTTAACAAAAAACTACAAATGCCAGAGGGATGTTTTCATATAAATT
Organism: Bartonella sp. AA126HLJHH; assembly: GCF_042197425.1. Classification (NCBI taxonomy): domain Bacteria; kingdom Pseudomonadati; phylum Pseudomonadota; class Alphaproteobacteria; order Hyphomicrobiales; family Bartonellaceae; genus Bartonella; species Bartonella sp. AA126HLJHH. The sequence continues at coordinate 6,886 of NZ_JBHIRU010000035.1, read as the reverse complement.
AACAGACTACGTGTAACCGCACAATATTTGAAAACTATACAGTTTATAATTTTATAATAGAATATCCACTAGGGGTATTTTTAAAGAAATAAAAAGTCTCATTTTTTCCTTGCTATTTTTTAATAATCTGTATAGAGTGCGAAAAATTAATTAAAAGAAACTAGAAATCTTCTCGCAAAGCGGGGTGCGGTAAGTTATGGCAAAATTACAAAATCACAATCATCTAATCTCAAAGAGCTTTAAGAGATACAAATATAAAACTCAGGGATATCTCGCTTATTTTCACGACAAAAGCACAATAACCCTACAAAAAACGCTCTAAATTACTCAACAAACAGCTTAACTCCCTTCCGCAATAAACATTTTATTGCCTCTTAAACACACAACCCCTAATAATAGTACACAAATATGTTTTTTCTACACTTTTTTCACCTTTCTTCACCTTTAAATTTAAAGGCTCTGCTGAAGAAAAACACCCCTCCTTAAAGGGGGATAAATAAAAACCACATTAATTGGACTATCGATCAACGTCGACTTCTATCTCATTGATATCTTAGATAGTCCTCTTCCGCATTATGACAACCCTAATCTTTTATAAAACAAGAAAAAACAATCTCTGGAGCTTAGTAGCACCGGAATATGTCTTTTTGATGTTTTAAATATCTTTTTTTACTTAGAGGATTTATTATGAAAAAAATATATACCACACCACACACGCTAGCAGTGAGTAATTTAAAAAATTCTTGCTCGTCTTATCGATTACCTTTTATTAAAACGCTTTCATTAGTGTCAGTAGCTGTCTTTTTATCAAATGCTTCTCCTGTTTTTGCTTGTGATCTTTGGGGTAATGTAGCACAGTATTTTGGCGGAGGTGCAAATATACGTAAAAGTATTGCGCCAACCTATATAATTAGCGGTGGTGTCTATAGAGATGTTGGCTCTGCGTTTGAAAAGGTAAATAGAGAGTTCCAAGGTGTTTATCAGCAGTTTCAGATAATCTCGTCCAATCATCTTGTTCAGCAAAATTCTGCAGGGACTATTACAGTTGGTGCGACCAAAGGCGGCACTGTAGTAGACTTTACAAATAATTCTCGTGCAGCGCGGGTTCTTACTGGTGTTGCTGATGCTGCGCTTAGTCCAACATCGAATCAAGCAGTCAATGGTTCCCAGCTTTATAAATTGGGCTCTGCGATTGCGAAATCTTTTGGTGGTGGTGCTGGATATGATTGCTATGGAGAATGGATAGTTCCTACTTTTACGGTTAACGTCGTTGGGGAAAGTGGTAAGGGAACTGTAAAGCACTATAAAAATGTTGCGGATGCATTTACTGGCGTGGGTGATTCTTTTGTAAATCTTAATAAAAAGGTTGAAAATTTATTCCTTAGTGCGATCGGGGATCAATTTGTTCGCCAAAATTCTGCAGGGGTTATTACAATTGGTGCAAACAAAGATGGCGCTGTAGTAGACTTTACAAATGCTTATCGTGAGGCGCGGGTTATTACTGGTGTTCGTGATGGTGCAGTTAATCTAGTATCGGAGCAAGCGGTCAATGGTTCCCAGCTTTATAAATTGGGCATTGTGGCTATGAAGTCCTTTGGTGGTGGTGCTGACTATCAAGATGGAAACTTGCGTTCGCCTACTTTTACGGTTAAGGTTTTTGATAAGGATGGTAATGGAACTGAAAAGGACTATCATAATGTCGCGGATGCATTTACTGGCGTAAATAGTTCTTTCACGAATCTTGATAAAAAGATCGAAAATATAGTCATTAATGCGGCAGGTGAAAGTCTTGTTAAGCAAGATGCTACATCAGGACTTATTACCATTGGTGGAAAAGTAAGTGGGACTAAGGTAAGTATTGCAAATATTGATAATGCGGTGCGGACTCTTTCGGGTGTTGGCGCTGGTTCGATTGCAGCAACTTCAACTGATGCGATAAATGGTTCTCAGCTTTATTCCATGAGCAATGTAGTTTCAGGCTATTTTGGTGGTGGTGCTGGCTATCAAGATGGAAAATGGAGTGCACCTACCTTTACAGTTAAGGTCTTTGATAAAAATGGTAATGGAGCAGAAAAGGACTATAAGAATGTTGCGGATGCCTTTACTGGCGTAAGTAGTTCTTTCACGAATCTTGATAAAAAGATTGAGAATATAGTCATTAATGCAGCAGGTGATAGTCTTGTTAAGCAAGATGCGGCATCAGGACTTATTACCATTGGTGGCAAAGTAAGTGGAGCTAGGGTAAGTATTGCAAATATTGATAACGCGGTGCGGACTCTTTCTGGTGTTAATGCTGGTTCGATTGCAGCAACTTCGACTGATGCGATAAATGGTTCTCAGCTTTATTCCATGAGCAATGTAGTTGCAGGCTACTTTGGTGGTGGTGCTGGCTATAAAGATGGAAACTGGAGTGCTCCTACTTTTACAGTTAAGGTCTTTGATAAGGATGGTAATGGAGCTGAAAAAAAGTATACTAATGTTGCGGATGCCTTTACTGGTGTAAGTAGTTCTTTCACAAATCTTGATAAAAAGATTGAGAATATAGTCATTGATGGGACAGGTGACAATCTTGTTAAACAAGATGATACCGGACTTATTACCATTGGTGGAAAAGTAAGTGGGGTCAAGGTAAATATAGCAAATGTTGATAATGTGGCACGAACTCTTGCGGGTGTTAAGGCTGGTTCGATTACAGCAACATCGACTGATGCGATAAATGGCTCTCAATTTTATGCCATGAGCAATGTAGTTGCTAGCTATTTTAGTGATAATGCTGGATATGATAAAGATGGAAACTGGAATGCTCCTACTTTTACAGTTAAGGTTTTTGATAGAAATGGTAGTGGGACTGAAAAGAACTATAAGAATGTTGGGGATGCACTTTCTGGTGTAAGTAGTTCTTTTACGAATCTTAATCAAAAGATCGAAAGTGTGGCAGGTGATAGTTTTGTTAAGCAAAATAGCGCTGGGCTTATTACGATTGGTGGAGACAAGGGTGGTGATAGAATAGATATTGCAAACAGTGTTAATTTTCCACGAGTTATCTCTGGTGTTAGGGGGGGTGCATTTACGGCAACATCGACCGAAGCAGTAAATGGTGGTCAAGTCTATCTTATGGCTCAGGCATTTGCAAATTATTTTGGCGGTGGTGCTGGATATGATAAAGAGGGAAACTGGGGTGCTCCTACATTTACAGTTAAAGCCTTTGATAAGGATGGTAATGAAACTGAGAAAAACTATACTAATGTTGCAGATGCGTTTTCTGGTGTTAATAGTGCTTTGGCAGGTTTAAATCATCAGGTTGTTGAGATAAAGAGTAAGCCTGGTATTGAAGAAAAAAATAAGCTCTCTCAAACTGATAGTTCGGATATTATTTCAGAGGGCTTTCCTTTTATGAGAAGCTTACCTAGTGCTTTAGGTAATGTGAAGGTTCCAACTACGATAACTGTTGCTCCTAAATCACCATTAAAACAAGTAAGTTTTATGAATAGTGAAGGTGAAAGCCGGCGTCTTTTTGATATTGCTGCTGGTGAGATTTCAGAAACGTCGACTGATGCTATAACCGGTTCTCAGCTCTATTCGATAAACAACCAGATTGCTACTTATTTCGGTGGTGGTTCTGGATATAAAGGTGGAAATTGGAGTGCTCCGACTTTCACAGTTAAAGCCTTTGATAAGAACGGGAATGAGATTGATAAAGAGTATACTAATGTCGCGGATGCATTTGCTGGCGTTAATAGTGCTTTGGCAGGTTTAAATCATCAGGTTGTTGAGATGAAGAATGGCCTTGGTATTGGTGTAACAGAGGATAAACCACAAGATGGTGATCCTTCGGATGTTATTTCAAAAGGCTTTCCTTTTATGAGAAGCGCACGTTTTCTAAGAAGCTTACCTCTTGCCATAGATGAGGAAGAAAGCGCCATAGATGAGGCGGATAATTCAACCACGGTAACTGTTGCTCCTAGTGAAATTTTAGAAAAGTCAACTTATGAGGTGACTGACAGTCAGTTTTCGCAGATGAGTAACAGGGTAACAGGCGTTGAAAAAAAGGTAGACAGCGTTACAGACAGGGTAACAGAAGTTGAAAAAAAGGTGAATGTTGCGGTTAGCTATGATACCGATGATAGCGGAAAGAAAATCAATAGCATCACTCTAAAAGGTGTCGATGACAGTGAGCCTGTTTTGATTACTAATGTTCAAGATGGAAAAATTGAACATGGCTCTAAGGACGCAGTGAATGGTGGTCAGTTATACGATCATACCGCGGAGCAGATGAAGATTACTCTTGAAAGTGCGAAAAAGTATACGGACGATCAAGTCAATAATGGTGTTAATGAGGCAAAATCCTATACCGATATGAAGTTTGACGCACTAAGTTATGATATTACGAATGTGCGCAAAGAGGCAAGGCAAGCAGCAGCGATTGGTTTGGCAGTCTCTAACTTACGTTACTTCGATGACCCAGGATCTGTGAGTGTTTCATTTGGTGGCGGTTTTTGGCGTGGACAATCTGCCTTTGCGATTGGTGCAGGTTATACATCTGAAGATGGCAAGATTCGTTCTAATCTATCAGCAACCAGTGCTGGCGGTCAGTGGGGTGTAGGTGGTGGAATAACTCTGAAATTAAAATAACACCAGAGAATATGAAAAACTACAATTTAAGCGAAGTTTCGCCCTTGTCTGATAAGACAAGGGCGAAATTTTATATTATAGAGAAGTAATATTTTACAGAGAAGGCCATAGAGTAGTATATTTATAAAGTCTTATAATAATTAAAGTCTTATACCAATGTATTCTATAGTAATAATCTTAGTGAGATTGATTTTAGTAAGAAGTAAAGCACTTTAACAAAAATTTTACAAATACAGAGTAGTACTCTCAGTGCGTAATTGCGCAGTATTTTAAAACTGTACGTTCTATAATTTCATTGATAGAAAATATCCATTGGGGGATACGTTTAAAAATTTAAAAATCCTATTTTATTTATTTGCTCTGTACATAGCAGTAGCAATCATGAGGCACGCAACAGCAGCAATTATTAGTAAGACTCATTTTGATCAAAATGGGACACTTAAATAAAACTATGAAACAGAATCTCTAGACAAGTCTATAGTGCATGGAATCTATGAGTTTTAAAGTTATAAGGATATTTCACGGTTATATAAATCGGAAAGACTCATTCTGTAAAAATAATTAAATTCATTTTCTTCTTGCTATTTCACTCAATAGTCTATAACATCACAAAATATTCTTTAGTAAGACTCATTTTGGCAAAAACAGAAAAATGCTCGCAAGGGGGGGCAGCTGATTATGAACAACACACACAATCATCCTCATTTTGTTCTAAAACTCTTTGAGAGAAAAAATCTAAAGCTTAAGAGTATGCCGCTTATCCCCGCGATAAAAGCGTAATGATTTCACAACAAGTACTCTAAATCATTCAGCCAACAACTTAAACTTTTCCCCTAATAATACCTTACAGCTTCTTAATCATATAAAATGAACTCTTTTACTTTTAAAACTATAAACCGCAGACCTAACAATAGGGTGCAAGTACATCTTCTTCATATCTGTTTTTCACCCTCATCCAGGAGTTTTGTTGCAAAAAAAGCACCCTTCTTAAAGGCGGAAAAAATAAAAAACCCATTAACCACATCGTTTATCAAGATTGATTGCAACCTTGCTAGACTTCTAATTACTTCTGTTCGCCTCTGCGGCAAACTCAAACTTTATAAAGAACAAAAAAAATCACGTCGTTAATCACTCCTAACACTGAAATATGACTTTTTAATGTTATAAATATGTCTTTCCTATTTGGAGAATTTGTTATGAAAAAATTATATACCACATCAAAAGCGCTAGTGGTGAATGATTGTAAAGATTCTTGCTCGTTTTATCGACGGCTTTTTATTAAAGCGCTTTCATTGGCTTCAGTGATTATATTTTTATCAAATGTTTCTCCTGTTGCTGCTGCTACTCAGATTTTAAATAACATATCAAACGACTTTAGTGGTGGTACAAATGCGCTTAAAGGTATACCGCCAGCCTATGTAGTTGGCAGTAAATTGTATAGAGATAGTGGCTCTGCATTTGTGGAGGGGGAGGATGCTCCCAAGAACTTAAGTCTTAATATTAAGTTTCAGACTAAAGCTGCTGTTGATACTGCATTTGCAGGTACGGAAGGTTATAAGAATGTAGAAGGTTATAAAAGTGTTGCGGATGCATTTTCTGGCACTAATAGTGCTTTGGCAGCTTTAAATCACCAGATTGTTGAGATAAAGGAACCCCATGCTATTGGGGAAAAACAAGATAATCCATCTCAAAGTGATGATCAGCATAAGAACACAGGCAGCTTTTCTCTTTTAAGAAGCTTACCCAGTGGACTAGCCCGAGCGGATGATGCAAGTATGATAACTATTGCTCCTACCTCACCATTAACTCAAATAACTATTCGGAATAGTAAAGGTGAGACACGGCGTCTTTTGGGTGTTTCTCCTGGTGAGCTCTCAAAAACGTCAACCGATGCCGTTAATGGTTCCCAGCTTTATACGTTAGGCACTGGGGTTGCAAAATCTTTAGGTGGTAAAGCTAAGTATGAGAATGGCACATGGACAGCTCCGACTTACGAGATCTCTAATGTTTCTGCAGATGGTGATGTGGGAAAGACGAGCTTCAATGATGTTGGTAGCGCCTTTGCGGGTCTTGATACGAGTGTCAAGAATGTGAACACTCATCTGTCTAATGAGGTTAAAAAGTTTGAGGATAAACTAAGTAATATTACTCAAGGGGTTAATGGTGATGCTTTATTATGGAGCGACACTGCACATGCCTTTGTAGCGACGCATGGGGACAGTAAAGAGAACAGCAAGATAACGTCTCTTAAAAA
>NZ_JBHIRU010000034.1:0-7849 GCF_042197425.1 Bartonella sp. AA126HLJHH | reverse complement strand
GGTAAAAAAACAAAATTCCTCATCTTTAGCAGGCTGTATGATAATATGTTTTGTGTTACACACGTTTAATTTCCTTAGTAAATGGGTGGGGATGCTCGTAGATATGCGGGGAACAAAACACCCCCATAAGGTTAAGCAGCTTTTGTTGAGAGTTGCTGTATCTCTCGTTCTATCTCTGCTAAAAAGGTTTCAACAACTTGATTGATCTGTTCAATTTGTTGATCATCACGGAGAACACGCTTGACTTTCATGCGCAAGTGAAAGAATTCCCCCGTAAAACGTGGGTCATAGCTTACGAAATCACACCACTTTCGTCCAGTGCATGCCATTTGGAATTGCATCTGTGCGATATATTCAGGCTTGATTTCGTCATAAATAAAAAAACGAAGATGAGTTGTTGATTGTGGACATTTGACTTCGATTAAACCGTCCTCTCCAATGAACCTATCAGGACTTGCACCAGCCATTTTCATTTTTGGGTGTGGGATAAACCCGCATCTTGTGACTTCTGCGTCATAAATGAATTCATATTCTCTTAAGGCATTCTCTTCATGTTCAATGCCCCATTGCATAGCAGGTGTTGTATAAGATTGGCTTATTTCCCCTATTAAGCGTTCTGTCATGAGTTTCGTTTTGTAATCTTCATATTTGCTTGTAGGCAAACCTTTTGCTGTCTTACTGAGTACGTTGTAAACGTTTGAAGCAGTGACTTTACCCAAGCGCGCTTGAAACCATTCTGCTGTTCTTTGTTCCATCTCACACCGCCGTTCCCTGTTCGTGTGGCGTTTCTATATCGGCATCTTGTATAGTAGAATCTGTTTCTGCCTTTTGCCTGTTTTGTTTATCTTTCAAAAGATGTAATACCGTTTGTGCTTGTCCTTCAGACATATCGTCAAGCTTTTTGACGTTGACATAAGCAAGTATTTTTTCTTCTTCTGTTTGGGTTTGTACGACAAGTCTTCTGATTTCATTGATCTGTTGTGGAAAAGCCTTTTTAATAGGCGGGTTTCCATCTGTATCGTCTTCTTTGCTTGAGACATTAAGAAGCATACCTAAGAGATATCTGCGTGCGTAGGTGATAGTGGAGCCAACCGGCTTGTATGTTGTTTTTGCTCCCTGTAGCGTCAAAGGGAAATGTTCCTTGTGTTGATATTTCATTGCCAGATACATGCTTTAAAGTCATTTCCACGGTTATGCCGTTTGAACTCTGTTCTTTGATACGAGAGAACAAAGCAAAATGATGTCTTGAAAGGGTATTCTTTACAGCATCAATTACTGATCAAGCTTAGCATATTGGCTATTTGTATGGGTGTTTGTAGCGTTTTTTGGTATTTTTTGATATTCCATTTGCATAGCGGAAAGATCACGGACAAAATTTTGGCGCTCTTGTCGTTTTATCTCTTGTTCTCGCAATTCAAGAAGACGCTTGAGACGATCCAGATCGACATCACTTTCTAAAGCTCTTTCTAAAATAAGCTCCATAGCTGTAGGTTTGATTTCACAATCGTTCGTTTTTTCCACTAATTCCGTTTGTGTGGTACTTAGTTCACTCATCTTGATTTCCTCCATTGGAGCGCAATTCACCCGTGGCGTGAATCACGCTTGTGTTTAAAAGTTGTTTGTGTGGTTAGAAACGGTTTATAGAGAGACTATAAGATTAGTCGTTCGTATTTCTTTTCCATAATTGTTGCTTTTAATGCATGCTTTGTCTTTTAAGCTCTTGAGACAGCACACCAATTCCTTTTGCTGTGACTTTTGCGCAAGGAATGACCTTTTCTATTCCATTTGCGGTTTGAAGTGTGATAGTTGGACAATCCATAAGTTTCTTTTGGATTTTGTCTTGATAAGGAAGCAAATTTCCACCTGCTGCTCGTCTGTAAACCCAACCTTTTTTCTGTAAGAAGAGAATGAACTGTTTTGGTTGCATCTCGAGTATTTTAGCGGCTTCTGTAAGACTGAAGAGTCCATTATGACGCTGTAAGCTTTCAAGAGCCATTGCCTTTGGTTTTAAATTTGCAATAATGTTATCTTTTTGTTCATTTTCATTTTTGAGATACGTTAAAACACCAAGCATAACTTGAGGACTTGAATAGTCGATTTGTGGTGTTACTACTTGCTTTACACGCTTTTCACATTCGATAAAGTATAAACGGGCTTCTCTCCCTTTCTGATTGTTCTCAAGCATAGAAAGTTCTTTGGCTCTATCGAGTGTGAGATAGTAGTTAATCGCGATAACAGCCCTAGATTTTGCGCTCGCCAAATTTGGCGACCGCAAATCTTGTGTTTTTACAAAGTCTTGTCCTTCTATAAAATTGTATCTGGTAATACGGTCCTTAATCCAATTGGAAAAGTTACGTTTTGCCTCTAAGAATGCATGCAGATCACGTGCATTTACTGTCTGAACAATTTCCTTATCAATGGCTTGTTCTTTAATCTCTATGAGAGTATTCATGATGAACTCCTAAAGTTTTGCATCATCACTGTCTTAATTAACAAAAACACAAGGTTTGATATAATATTCTGCCATAGTTTCTATGACGTTCTGCTTGAGCAATTTTCCTTGCTGCGTGAATTTTGAAGTAATGATTATCAGTTTTATCTGTTTCTATTTCAGATTTTGGACAAATCTTCTGTCTGTTCCATTCTTGTTTTGTAAAAACAAAATCCATGCCTTCTTTTAGATCAAGCTTTTCAACACAATCATTAAACCAAGTGGAAAAATCTTGTTTCAAATGTAAGTACCTATGCATTACATGGGCATTGACCATTTGGACATAACCGATTTTGTTGTCTACCTCGTTTTCAGGCGTGAGATATCCTTCACTATGAATATGAGTATCATGTGTGGTCATAAGTTTACTCTAATCAATTATTGATGGGAAAAGGGGAGGCGCTTTTAAAAGCGCTTTTTAGAATTTTTAAAGCACATCACAAGGACGCAAACGGTGTTGTTGTTCGTAAGTACCGTAAATCTCATCATTATATTTTTCGTCTGCGATCTCGTCTAAAAGTTCTTGGTAAGCATCACTTTCGAGTACAAAGTCATGAACTTTACTCTCCTCGTGGAGATGTTCGATATTTTCTTTTACATATGCTTCTGCAATTTCTTCAGAGATATCTTCACAATTATTCTCAGAAGGATTGATGCGAAAGATTTGGATTGCATCATCTGCCTCGTCAATAATTTTTAGAACTTGGCTTTCATCCAGTGGTCCCGACCGACCAATGTTTTGATCATCATCATAGACAACTAATAAGATTTCATCAGAATTTATAAGAATTGGCTTATCCATAATTTTTCCTCCCTAACGCCTCTTGGCGATTGTTTGTGCGTGGTTTATGGAATATATTAGTACATTATGCACTAAAGGTAGTTAAGTACATAATGTACTATTTTTTCAAAAAAATAAAAAATGACGAATCATCGACTAATTTAAGAATCAATAAGCATGCAGTTTATTGTAGAATCAATAATCTGCTATGACTTGCTGATGGCATCTAATTGATAACTTAAATAGAGAATCTTAATTGTACTTACATGTCAAGAATAGTGCGTCGTACACGACCTATTATAGAAATGGCACCTTCAAGTTTTGGAGCTTTTATTGTTTTATCGTACGAAGCAGGCTGAAAAGGAGGATTATCATTTGGTCTATATCGCTTATATGTAGCTTGCCCAGTTTCATCTGCAATTACATAGCAGGCATTAGGTACAAGCTTTTTGTCTCGCATATTTACAAGTATTATGGAATCTGGAGGACTAATTTTATTCATGGATGCACCATCTACACGCAATGCAATCCATTCACCGGCAGGAAGATTAACAGCTTCTGTCATAGGATAATCTGAAAAATCCATTCTCCCATCTTGCTCGCTTAACTCTCCAGCACTAATCCATGAAATAAGAGGAATACTTATATTAAGACTAGGATTTTCTTGAGGAGATTCACCATATAAAATCCATCCCGGATCGACGTTAAATACTTGTCCATAGAGTTCGGCTTTTTGTCGAGAAACAGGACGATTTCCATTTTCATGACTAATTAGAGTATTTTGATTAAGAGCTGATATAGCGCGCGCAGCCTCGCTCGGTGTTGCATACCCAGCATTTTTACGCGCTATTTTAAGTCTATCTTTTGGCAAATAACTCATTCGTACATTATCCACTATTTTTTTCATTCATTGTGTACGATTTTATCTTGATTTAAAATTGTACGTAATGTACTATTTTGATCATGGTTAATAATTTTTATGTCAAAAATTTGATTGAGTCTTGGGGATCTATAGGTCAATTTGCGAAGGAAATCGGTTGTAGCTATGAAGCTGCACGTAAAATGCGCGATCGCAATAGTATTTCTCCAAAATATTGGAACATAATTATCCAATTGTCTGAATCCAAAGGTCCACCTTGGGTTACACTAGATTGGTTTCTTCATATGTATGAGAATAAATCTCATGGTGTTTCTCTTTTAATAACAGAACAAGGAAAAAGTACGATTTCTTTAACGGAGAAATTTACAACATCGGATGGGGCAATTCGTATGAATAATTCTACAGATAACAACAAACACCCACAGCATCATTCACACTCTTAAAGAAGAAAGATCATGAGAAACGGAATATTAAAGAAACTCTACACACAGTTTTGTAGATTAATAGGTTGTAATATGAAAATTGAGAATGGAGATAAGTTTGTGAAAGAATTTATACAAATACCGGATCGTGATTGTAGCATAGAAGATCTTATAAAACGACATAGAACTCATACAAAAGTTCTTGCAAAACAAGAAGAATGGCATAAGTCACAATTTGATAATTGGATGAGATGGCATGAAGCAACTCTTGCAGAGCGAGATAAGTCAATTGAACAACAGCAAGTAGTACTTGAAAACCTATCCTCTTTAATTAAGCAAAAAAATGAAACGCTATACAGCCAAAGGCTAAAGTTAGCTTCACAGATGAAAGTTATTGATGAATTAAACAATAAAATCATTGAGTTAATCAACAAAAAAGAAGAACCAAGATTGATCGATTTTATTTTTGCAGGAGAATGCTTTTAATTTTGGCATCAAAAAAACCACAAATGAGGATTATCAGCCAAAAAGGAATATTCAGGGCCAAATTCGTCATATGTATCTTTTGAGCGTGGATATGAGGCCCAAAAATGAACAGTGAATGTTTCCTCTGGGTTAACAATCGAAGTGTGGTCAAGTGTAAAATTTGCAATGTTGCGGGAATTAGGCTTACGGCAGCTAATTATGAAATCTAAAAAAGTGTAGCATTTAGCACGTATAATAAAAAAATTCAAAGCGAACTCTGATGAAGCATTTGATTTTATATTTTGGGGACATAACGCAATGAGTTTTGGAGTTGTTCTTTTAATGACGAGGTGTTCACCTGAAGTTTTAGATGGCCATCTAACGAAAGGGCAAGCATTTTTAACAAACTTAAAGGGACTTTTTTTCGATATGCGTATATTCCTTATCATTATATCTTCTCTAGTAAGATTTTTAATGCACAATTTCACCCTAACGCGTGAAGTGCCTTCATATTTTTGTGGGAAGAATACTGCCTTCAATTTCAAATATGGTCCCAAATCCCGTGCTTTTTTATCTTCTAATAGAATAGCTGTCTGGGTTTCTGATGCTATAGTTTGTCGTTGGAAGATTTTAAGTTGTTTTTTTAAGCTTCGTTGTTGTACAAAAAGTGTCACCATTCCAGTAACTATCGTAGCAATGATAGGAGCAATCGTAAGATTATCACTTATCCAGTGCAGCAAAAATACAGCACTATCATTTATCCGGTGCAATAAAAATACAACCTTATCAACTACCCATTCTTGCATCATAACTCCCCCCAATTTTTTAGAATCGCTGGGAGGATACTTTTTCATAAACATTTTTTCAAGACAAGCAATCACAACACGCTCTGTCATAGCACACATATAAATACGTAGAGCCTTAAGGGGGGATTATGATCACTAACGCACAAACCATTTTATGTCTTGATCTAGGGACTAAGACAGGCTGGGCGATACGTGGTGCGGATGGTCATATAACAAGCGATACAGAAGATTTTCAATCACGCCGTTTTGAAGGCGGTGGTATGCGTTATTTACGCTTTAAACGGTGGCTTACTGAACTAAAGAGATCTGTTGATGAAATTGATGCGGTGTATTTTGAAGAGGTGCGCCGGCATGTGGGTACAGATGCTTCTCATATTTATGGGGGCTTTCTAGCAACCTTAACAGCGTGATGTGAACATCATCAGATACCATATGAAGGCATTCCTGTTGGCACAATTAAGAAGGCGACGACAGGAAAAGGCAACGCCTCAAAAGAAGAAATGATTAAGGCGGTATGTGCAAAAGGACATGTACCTAAAGACGACAACGAAGCAGATGCTTTAGCAATTTTATATTTGATGAAAGAAGGGGATATACATGTCCAGTAAAATACCATGGACGAGACTGTTTGCCGATAAATGGGCGGTGGTCGTCGATTATTTACCTCCTGTAGAAGGTAATATCTATATGAGATTGCGATTTCGCATGCTTCGTACTGGTGAACCTCTTTTTTATAATATTAAAGTTTTAGCTCATTACACTGGTTATTCAGTAAAGAAATTTGAGACAGCATTGAATGTTTTGCTAGAAGAGGGATACATCATTCGTTTAGAAGATGGTCGTTTGTGGAGTTCACAAGTTGAGGAGGAACTCAATAACTTCAATGAAGATCTAAATAATAATAAAGAACAGGAGGGGAAATATGTCAACTAAGTTAACTTGGGTTCGTTGTTTTCCTTCTGATTGGGTATCTGATGCTAGTGGAATGACGTCGCATCAAATATCGACTTATATGATGTTGATATTGCTTAATGTATAAGAAGAGACAGCCAATTCTTGAGAATGCCTCTATATTAGCACGCATTTCTGGTTGTTCAGTAAAAGCTTTTAATAAAGCGCTAGATTTTTTATTGAGTGATGAGAAACTGATACGTTTAGAAGACGGTCGTTTATGGAGTTTACAGGTTGAAGAGGAACTCAACAACTCTAATGAGAATTTGAATAAGTTTTCAGAGAGAGCGCAGAAGGCAGCGAAGGCAAGATGGGATAAACATACAAATGATGCTTGTGATATTAAGCATGATGCTAACAGCATGCTTAAGGATGCTAAGCATGATGCTTGTGATGCTATAACAAACAATACAAACATATATAATAAAAAAACTAAAACTATCGTTTTAGCAAAAAAAGAAATTGGTTCTGAAAGTTTAGCAACAATCGATTTGGTTGACGAACCAACAGAGGTTGCTGCTGTTGAGACCACATCAGAGCAAATCGCAACCTCATCAGACAACCAACCTCCCATTCACGAGCAAGAGAACGTTCCCAAAAAAGCAAAACGAGCGCAAGCTAATCGCGGTTGTCGATTGCCAGAGGATTTCAAACCTAATTTGCAATACGCAATCGATCAAGGATTAACGCATGATGAGGCGCTGTTAGAAACCGAACGGTTCACAAATTACTGGATAGCAAACCCAGGTAAAAATGCAAACAAACGAGATTGGCAAAGGACTTGGTACAATTGGGTCACAAGCCCTATCGGAACGCTAGCAAAGAAAAAAGCAAGATTAGAACAGGAAAAACGGTTAGGTGGTTATCATGGAAAATTCACTCAGAAAACTTTCACAGAACAGCTTGCAGAAGGCTTCAACGAACTCAGAGATCATCTCTCATCTGGAGAAGATTATGGAAATGATCAGTCCGGGGTATCCATTGACGCTGAAAGCTGGGAATACATTGACGAAACAGGAGGAAGAGCAAACCTTAGATGCTTGCAATCGTCTA
>NZ_JBHIRU010000033.1:0-7923 GCF_042197425.1 Bartonella sp. AA126HLJHH | reverse complement strand
ACATCATCAAAATCTCTTAAGGCTCTAATTCGAGTTAAGAAATGACCATCGATATATTCACAATCATCAATAAATTCATATTTTTTTGCAGGCTCTTGTTGATTAACAAGCGCAGTTTCATTTGAAATAGAAGAGATAACGGGGGTGGTTTTTACTGTAGTATTCATACTAATATGTCCTAATCAAGAGTTTTGAAATTGACACCCTATAAGGGGCGTCGGGCGTTCAAAACACGGTGATTAGTCCGTTGTTACGCTTTTCTCATAAGAGTATTTTATGGCGTAACTACACCCGACAAAATTATCATATATGCTAATCATAGCATAAAAGATAGCCAGTTTTTAAAAGCTTTGGAAAGATTGTTTCGTAATCTATCCGCTAATCACAAAGTGTTTTGATCACTTAAGTACTTATATAACAAAATACGTATTTATTGTCAAATAATATTTTATCTTTTTTGATATTTTTTGTATTTTTTAAATACGTTGTGTATCGATAATATCTTATGCTTATTAATTGCTTCTTTTATATTCATGTGCTTTTAAAGCTATATTATAGGTTTTATGAAACGATTGCGTTATTTTCTGAATCTATACATTTATAATATTTAGAAACGCTCTCATAATGCGTATTTTAAACTTTATAACCTATCAATTTTGTCACTAAATGGCTTTTAAGATTTCTGTTAATTTCTTTTAATAACACATTTTAGACTTAACAGCCTTTATAGGGACTGTCTTTATAAACAAATGCTTCCATTTGCATTTTTGCTTTCTCTATAGTTGTTATGTTCTTTATAGCCATGGCATCATTTTTCATTTTCATAAGAGAAACGATAAATAGGATAATTGTGATTTATAGACTGTTATGAAAATATCTCAATAGAAACTGATCATTATAGAGATCAGCAAAATCGCTTTTAATAGACCGTGTCAGTGTTGTCAGTTCTTTTTAGAGCTTATATTATTTTTTTTAAATGAGAGAAAATTAAACACATAATATTTCAATAGGTTAATGTTTTTAAGACATAATTCATATCAAGAGTACAATCTTTAAAGATAACCAATGATGTGAATTGATTAAAACTTGTCAATTATGTGTCAGTAAATTGAACTGATAAACTAGATTATTTTATTAAGTAATTCCAACACGTCTTATAAAAAGCGTATGAAAGTAAAAACTGATTACGTTATCAAAATCCTTTTTATGAATTTTATCAGTTCATTTGAATAGATAAACTTATGATTTAGTGAATGATTAAAATGTGCTTTATGAAAAGCATATGATCTTTTAAAGCCTTTCAAAAGATAGCTTGTAATTCATATGAAATGCTATCAAGACCATTATGGTTATGAGTTTTGGAGGTTTAGGGGGTTTTGGAGGTGCTTTTTACGCTCCCCCCTTTACATATTTTTCAATAAAAAATAAAAGTCATTATATTTCAATAAGTTAATCTTTCAAATAAACAACCTATATTAAACACAAAACATAAATACAATCTTTAATATATATTTAAGAGGGTTTTGTAGGTGTTTTGGGGGTTTGAGAAACATTCAAAACCTATAAGTAATATAAGAAAATGAATATACATAACTCTCTTTAAACAAAGCTTCTGATAACAATAAAGCACTCATTTTAGATTACGGTATAACCTCTTAAAGGCAATGTAAAAGAAGCGTATTCACTTTAAGATGGGATTTATTAAAAATCTTAAAGAAATCCAAAGTACAGTGTTAAAAAGTGCAAAGCCTTATCTTTTATGATAACGCATATAAAATATTCTTTTAAAGATTATATGTAAGCAATTTATAAAAGGGGCATAGAACCTATAGGTATAAAACCTTATACCCGTTGTGAGTTTATCATACCCATTATGTGAGCACGCTTTTAAGTTATTCAGTTTCTCTAATTTCTAGTTTTGGTAGGTTCTTAACGATTTTCATTGTCTCTAAACTTACGGTAATAACCCTTTGAAACAACTCTAATGGATAAGCAGGGTTGCCAACGGTTTCAACAGCATAGTGATTGGCATCATTCACAATGCCACTCTTTTTATCAGTCTTTACACATTGACGCCCCATAACCCATTCAAGAGCGGGCTTGCCATTGACGATATACTCATAAGCTTCAAGAGGGATATCTGTTATTGTGATATTGCTGTTATAAAAAACAATCGATTTATCTTTCTCTTTACCTGCTTTTGCGAATTTCATTTCTGTAACGTAATAAAACCTTTCTGGATTAGAGATCTCTGTAACTTTTGGATTACCCTTTTTAAAGGTCACGGGATAAGGTTCTACAGTTTCATAATTCACGTGCAAATGACCCAATTCACGTCCTGCTGTCACAAATTTCCAAAAATCTTCAGCATTCTTTACACAAGGGATACGAGGCAATTCTTTAGAGAGGTTATCAGCATAACGAGCACGGTAATCTTCCGAATGTAAAATCCCATAAACATAATAGAACAAATCATCTTTTGTTATGGTTTGATTAGGATAAGCGGCTTTAAAATGTTCTAGTCCCTCATCAGTAATGGCATCACGCCTTTGTAAACCAGCTGTTGTGCTTTCTTCTATAGAGTTTGTAAATAAAAGGGATTGGTTTTTATTTTTACTCTTTGAAACTGGAGTGTGTTCGTAAAAATATCTTGGAAAGCATTGACCTTTTTCTATTGCATCTAAACTAGGTAAGGCTTTATTCATCAATACAGAAAATCTTCTTGCTCCTATACCTGTAATTTGTATTACCATATTTTCAACCGTTTCCCCTATCGGAAATATTCGCGGCATTTGTAAAACCATTTCATTAAAGGCACGATTGTAATAGAGCCACTGTTGTGTAAAAGGACGATATAAACTTTGCATAAGGCATGTAGCTTCAAATTTAAAAATCTTTCCTTTTGCTAAATCTTGTTTAAGAGCACGGCTCCAACTGATTTTTCTGGCATCTGTATTGACGAAATTGTCTACAACTTTTGTAAGTGTTTTACGATCAACATGTCCATAAGCATTATTAAAACGCTTTACTTCACTGTTATAGAAGGCAATCATATTACTTATGTTTTTAGCTAAAATTTCATGGCTTGAATTGTATACCCAAGCATCACGGCTAGTTACAACACCACACGAAAAATTTTCAAAAAGCTTTTTACCATGACCTTTCTTAACACCCATGGCTAAAAATGCTTTGAAATTGTTATCACGTTGACCAAGCCAATCACCATGTTTATCTGGTGTGATTATTTGCCAACCTTGTTTACTTCGTGTAATACCATCAATGCTTTCAAGGGATTCAATCATTGTAAGCTTTTCTTGCCTCGTGAGATAGTCTCCAATATCACGAAAATATATCTTACCACGCTGTTGTGCATTTGGATTTTTTACGAGAATAGAGATAGCAATAGGGGCTCGAGAGCCTTCACCAAAAATCTTACCGCCTTCTTTTCGCGAAAGTTCTCCAGAAGTTCTTTGATTCCCTCGTAAATGAAAAATATAAAGGCTTGAAAATTCTTCAACTAGGCATTTGCGTAAACCATCCATAGATTTTGTATCTATATAACTTGCATTTGTAACAAAACCAATCACACCACAATCTTTTATACGGTCACTTGCCCAGCGAATGGCACGAATATAACTATCATAAAGATTTCGCATAAGGCTTGCTTTAGATTGAGCGGCGTAAGTTTCACCAATACGGTTATTTAATATCGGATAAGGCGTATTCTTTGCATTATCATTAGCACTTTTTTGACCAGTTGAATAAGGAGGATTGCCAAAGATTACTTCAATATTGAGCTTTTTTTGAAGTTCTAAATATGCACTGTTTTCCTCTAGTAAACCTTTCATCAGATCTTGCTTTTCAATCATCCGAAACGTATCAGCCAAACCAATATGCTTAAAAGGAATATACTCACCTTTCATCAAACTATGATAAGTCGATTCAATGTTAATGGCTGCTATGTAGTACGCTAGCAAGACAATCTCGTTGGCATGGATATCATGACGGAACTTATATTCCATATCCTCTGGTTTTATGAGCTTTGATTGTAAAAGCCTTGTGATAAAGGTCCCCGTTCCAGTGAAAGGGTCAAGAATAGAGACACCGCGTGACCCCAAGCTTTTTCCAAACTCATTACGCAACACATCATCAACAGAATGAATGATAAAATCCACAACTTCAACGGGGGTATAAACAATGCCAAGCCTATCCGTGGTTTTCTTAAATGCCTTGGTAAAAAAATCTTCGTAAAGCTTGATAATAAGATTTTGTCTTGCCTGTGGTTCTGTAATGCCAGAGGCACGGAACTTTACGCTGTCATAAAACTCTTGTAATTCCTTGGATTCTTCCTCAATATTTGTTTTATCAAGTTCTGTTAAGATTTTTTCCATTGCTTGCGAAATGGCATTGTTTTGTACAAATTCATTGCCCTCAAACAAGGCTTCAAACACGGGACGCGTCACAAGATGTTGCGCTAACATCTCAATCGCTTCTTCTTGCTTTATCTCACTGTTTAAGTTGTTTTTTAATTCTTTATAAAACGCATCAAAGGCATGATAAGCTTCGCTTGTTTGATCAGAAAGCATAGTTTGAAGGCGTGTGATATGGTTTTGTGCAATCTCAGCAACATTGTTCGCCCAAATGCCCCAATAATCACTCATAGTAGATTTTTTAACAATCAGTGTTTTGAGAGCATTGGGAAACTCAACAAAAAAGGGCAATCTTCCTTGTCCTTCATATGTTTGGTGCGGTTCATGAGCTTGTGTCCCAATACAAAGTCCGGATTTTTCTGATTTTTCGTGGAGCTGGATTTCGTCAATAACCGTGGTAACATTCTCTAATTCGGTCTTTTTAGAAACTGTAACAATGTCGATGATAGAGCTTACGTCTTGCCCTAAGACCATCTGGTTAAGGGTTTTACTAAAATTCTCATCATGGGCAAGCAAAGCATTGAGAACTTGCCAGACAACACTGTATCTCTTATTGTTTTTTAATGCCTCTTCTGGTGAAACACCAGCAGGAACACCAACCGGCAAAATGATATAGCCCATCTTTTTGCCTTTTGCACGACGCATCACACGTCCTACCGCTTGTATCACATCCACTTGGCTTTTACGCGGGTGTAAAAACATAACCGCATCAAGGGAAGGAACATCAACACCTTCTGAAAGGCAGCGTACATTGGTTAATATACGGCAGACATTCTCACCCGCATCTTCTTTCAACCAATCAAGTTTTATCGTACGGTTTTTGGCACCAGATTTTCCATTAATATGATCTACTTGACAGTTAAGAGGGGGAATATTTTTATGGTTTTCATGAAGATTACGTAAATCTTTCTTAACTTCTTCATCGTTGAATGTTCTACATATGCGTTCAGAAGTTTTAATATCTCTACAAAAAGCCAAAGCCCGATGCATGGGTCTTGTATCATCCCCAAGATCAATTTTCAGATCCATTTTGGTAAGAGCTTGATAACAACCCATGATCTTTGTTCTATCATCAAGAATAAGTTCATAATTCTCATCTGTCATCAGATGCTGGATAGATTTACTCACTTCTCCTTCATCAACACCTAAAACGATAATCTTGTAAGGCGTTAAAAGTCCATTTTTTACAGCATGGGAGAAACTATAAGAATAAAGGATTTTTCCATAAAGCTCTTCATCATCCATAGAAGCCAGAACAGCATCAATCTCATTAGCTTGTTTTTTGGCATTATCACTAAAGATACGAGGGGTTGCTGTCATATACAGACGTTTCTTGCCCCGAATAAGGCTATTATTATGAACCTTGATAAACTCAGATTCACTCTTGTCTGTTCCTAACACAGCTCCAGTGGTACGGTGTGCTTCATCACAAATGATCAGATCAAATTCCGGTAAAGCATATTTCTTTTGCGCATCCGAAATCACTTGTATCGAATGGTAGGTAGCAAAGACCACAGTCATTGCATCAGGAGAAGTCTTATTGGCTTTTTCTCCAAGCTTTTGAGAATCTGTTGTTGCTGGTAGAGCGAGATCCGAGACATCGAGTTCGGCAGCATCATCTTGGGCTTTACGACGCTTGCCAACTTGTGTATCAGAACACACCGCAAAGGAACGCAAGGGGATTGCTGTATCTGCTGTCCATTCTCTTATTGTTTGTGACATTAAAGAAAGAGAGGGGACAAGGAATAAAACACGTTTACCTTGACCAGCAAGAGCTTCTGCTATCTTCAAACTAGTAAAGGTTTTTCCCGTTCCACACGCCATGATCAGCTTGCCACGGTCTGCTTCTTTTAAACCTTCACAAACAGCTTTAAGCGCTTCTTGTTGATGATCTAAAAGATTTTTCGGTTCTTTTTTCTTAAGAGTAGCTTCCCCTTTGCTTTCAAAGGTTGACCAATCTATTTGACTGTTTTCTAAATCAAAAAGATTAATCCGTTGAATGCGGACTCCTTGTCCTTCACAGGTGAGATCGGCATTGTTACTCCAATTACCTTCGGTGCTATCAACCAGAATACGGCGTGTGAAGATCTTTTTTCCCGAGGCAGCAATAAAGCTATCAATATCTTCCTTCTTGATCTGATGATTTGCACTATAAAACTTACATTGAATAGCGGCATATCCTTCTTCATCACGAATTTTAGCAACCAGATCAATGCCGATATCACGCCCATCTTCACCATGCTCTTTTGCCCATTCACAATAGGTTTGAACCTTTTCATATTCTTGGCATTGTAGAGGGTCTTGCGTCAAATAAGCAATTACAAACTTTTCAAAAGAAGTTCCTCTATCGCGCGCACTTTCTGTATGATCACGGTAGGATTGTAACAGAGAGCGTAATGTCAGTGGTTTGTTATGAGATTGAAGCATTTATAATAAAACCCCACCGCTTTATAAGCGTTGATCTATCGATGTCAAAAAACTTTAAATAGAATCTGCTAGATCTATTTAAAACAAATAGCAATAATAAAATAAAAAAAGACCCACAACCTGCTTAAAAAGAAATTTTATTAAAGGCTACTTATCCACAGCCTATGACATGAGGTAAGATCAGCAAAATAGTGAAATTTGCTATTCGTTTCACGTGTTAATCAAGACAAATGCACTATGTGCTTTGATAGGTTTTATAGATAGGTTTTGAAGGTTTCTCAAAACCTTCAAAACTCATAGATAAGGCGTTCTTTGGAGATTCACTCTATGAATGCAAGGGGATATGGTTGAGCAAATTTATCCTTTATATTTATGGGGATATTGATGTATTAACCATTGACGGGCTAAACAGTTTTGTTTAGAGGTCTTTCTACATAAATGTGGGGGAGAAATCTTCAGCAGTTAAAATAAAGCAGTTTTTCTAGTGTCACTTTTCTTTGGTAACGGAGGCATGTGCTTTTGTTAAAAGCGTCATAGGGCAGTGGCTGTTTTGAGTGGACTTGTTAGAGGTGCCATGAAGTTCTTTTAAAGAATGCTTCATGAATAGTGCAAAGCGGGGGCAATCTGTATTGTTTTCTGTATTTTTACGCCAAAGTTCTCTTTTGAGAATTTTTCGTGCCATTGTTGTTTTCTTTGGCTTGTTTACAGGTGTAAGTGTTTATGCGCGGTCATCGGCTATTTTTCATTCCCCAACCGATAATTTTTCTCGCCAACAATCTGAGAAGCAGCAATTAGAAAGAATTGAGAAATTACGGTCTTTAACGCCTAAAAGGATAAAGACGCCTTCAGAGCAAAATCCAGAAACGCTTTTGGGTGGGAAACAATGTTTTCCCATTCATGCTCTTGTTGTTGAGGGAGTGCAGCATGTCAAAAAGCGCTCTATATCAGCCGTAACAGAGCCTTATGTTGGAAGATGTATCGGTCTTTTTGATATTCAGCTCTTAATCAAGAAGTTAACCAAAGTTTATTTGGATCAAGGCTATGTAACGGCGCGTTTTTATATTCC
>NZ_JBHIRU010000032.1:0-8140 GCF_042197425.1 Bartonella sp. AA126HLJHH | reverse complement strand
CGCACCGGCTTCTGTCAGCCCTTGGGCTTTATAATCCCAGTCTTTAAATTCAGCCTTAACTGCTTGCCAATCCACTTGCTTGGATAATTCTGGATCATCACGCAGTTGCTTGATCCATGCCATGCCTGGAGAGCGAGACAATTGCTCAAGAGATTTGTCTAAATCACCGGTTGCCTGATACTCAACAACGAAGCCATCACCCGCATCAAGCTTTATGCCACCCTTAGCATCTATGGTGACATGCTCGATGGTCTCCTTAAGGTAACCTTTATCGCTCTCACTCCACCACACAAGGTTTTCATTACGCTGATAAACGTCCTTAAAATCTTGATCCTTGTTGGTCAGAAACTTGATCTTCCCCGTATCTGATGCCAAATGCGTCTGACCACCACTTGATAGCCCTGCCGCATCAAGCGTGAGATCCCCATTTTGCGCATGCATGGAGAGGTTGCCCTCTGTTTCTATCGTGGTTTTGTTTGTAGTAACTTCTGTTGATTGTTGACGAAACTTATTCTTTTGCTTCGATTTGTCGCCTTCTTTGCCCCTCAGATCCAAATCAAAACTGTTAAAATCTTGCTCTGAAATCGCGTTGAGAGCGCCACCACTGGTGAAATCCCCATTGCCCTTGGCTTTAAACTTTCCCCCAAGGTTAAGTTCACCACCTGTGACAATGGTCAAATCTCCATCACTGTTGACTTCTGTCAAACGGTGCTCACTGCTTTGGGCGTTATAATGCCCTTTTTCCAATGTCTCCTTATGGTCACTCTCTAGCACTAATGAACCAAACGTAGCAGAACCATCGACAATCACCGTCATCGGACCGCCACTGCTCCATTGGCCACCAGTCATGCTTAAATCGCCAAGGGAGTGAATGTTTAAATCCTGTATAGAAATGATTTGAGCCTGCTGCCCACTGCGATCAACAAAACCATATTCATTCGTGTCACGGATTTTTGCAGTACCATCAATGATTGTCTTCGCATTGAGGGTGATGATATCCCCCAGAATAACACCGGAAGAATTGGCTAAAAGATCGCCACTGCTGAGATCTACAGCACCGCTGCCAAGCAAAAAACCACCATCATTAAACAAAGTTTGCGTAGTCGAAACATGCAATGCACCATTACTTGATATGGTGCCGCTATTGGTAAGACGGTCCGTCTCTATAGTGACGCCATTGCCTTTCAAACGTGCACTGGCAAGGTTTCCTTGCTGCGTTTTTGCCCCATAAACATCTTGTGCTAAAGAAGTGTTTGGTGCCAAATAAACGTGGGGTACCAAGACCTCTTGTCCGTCGACAAGGTGGGTCTCAAGCCAGATCATATCCTTTTTGATCCCAGCAATTTGCTGAGGCGTTAAGGGCTTGCCTAGCACTAACCCCAAGGGATCTTGCTGCTCCACAGCATTGTCATAGAGCCTTTGCATTTGAGCATTGGGATCTTCAACATCAAGAAGAGTGCGATTACCTGTCAGCTCGAAGATTTGCTCACCCACCAGACGATATTCAAAATAAGCATCCCCCAACTTTTTGAACACGTTCTCAGGCTTATAATTGCCAATCTTTTTTAAGTAATAGTCCGATCCTAAAAATTTACTTGGGTTGATAAAATCTGGACGCGTCTCGACTAAAAATGGCACATCCGGTGTTTGGGTCTGGTCCAATTCTGTCTTAACAGAGTTAAGCCCATCTTGCGTTGGCACTTGTATGGATTCTGGTGCGGGTGTTTTTGTGCTTGGTGCAAAAAGCCCTTTGTGCCCTTTCAAACCATTGATAATACCGTCCAATCGATCATCACTAATCAGTGGTTTGGAACCGTCAAAATCGGTGTTTTTAACACCAGCCAACCCCTTATCGCCAGAGCTTAAGCCAACTTGCTCACCCCCCTCACGCACCGCATGATTGTCAATATAGCCTGTCAACTTGGCATCAAGCGTGCCACCAGCTTCAATCGTGCCGTAAACAGCATCATAAGTGCGGACGGTTGTTTTGGTATCAGTAGTACTGCCATAATATGTTATGCCTGTAATACTACACCCTCCTAATAATGTGTGGCAATGTTTCTTCCTGCGATGTGTTTCAGTTACAATCTTTGTTGTTTCGGTTAAATCGCGCCCCTCATTGAGCAGCGTATCACCCTGCATCTCAATGTTGCCATTAGCAGCAATCAAACTGTAGCTATTACGGATATCGCCGGCATGAACCGTGAGATGACGTCCTACTAAAATCTGTGCAGCTCCATTGGTAAAATGAGGCTGCTGACGAATGATCGTAGTGTCAACATCTTCCTTTATCTGGTGGTGTCTAACCTCGGTTTTTTTCCATTCTCCTCGCACGTAACTGTGAGAAACCACTTTATCGCTAACTTCAACTCCACCTTCACGCATGTTGGTAAGCGCTGAGACATCGAAGGTCATATCGCCTGACACGGCTTCTAAAAGACCCGAGCTGTTGATCACATGACCAGCCCGCTCTCCACTTAAACCACGGATGATGAGATTGTCTTCAGCAATGACATCGGCAAACTTATTAATAAAATCCCCATCTAAGGAGAAAATGGCAGATTTCTTGGCATAAATCAGCCCACTATTACTCAGATCAGCGCTCACATTGAGCGCAACCCCATCACCACTTGAACCAATACTGCCGGCATTGTCCAAAACATCTGCGGTTAAGACAAAAGCACCACCACTTTTGAGTACACCGTCTTCACCATTTAAAACCAGAGCAACTTGCCCCAATGACGGATCATGACTTTTTGCTATAAGCGTAAAACTGTTACTGGCTAAAAGCTGACCTGAATTGGCTAAAGACCCAAGCTTCGCATCAACAACACCGCCCACCATAATACCGGAATTGCTTAAAACATCATGACTGTTGAGAGTAAGTACCCCGCCTTGCGCTTCCACAAGCCCAGCTTGGGTGAGTGTGCCTGCCTTCAGCGTTACATCATAGGCGCCAACCTCACTTGTCTCGCCCATTGTCAATATGCCATCACTGGAAAGCTCTATCCGCTTTTTAGAGACAATGCGCCCCGTTTGGCTGAGATTTGTTTGCGCATGCAAAGCAATGGTATCATTGCTTTCTATTGTGCCACTATTGCTTAAATCACCGTGGCTGGTCAGTTGAAGGTCACCACGCTCAATCTCTATGTGCCCTGCTTGGATCACACTCTCAGCAACAATATTGACTGCCCCTTGCGTAGAAATAAGACCATCAACATTCTCAAAACTGCCCACATCAATGCGCAAACCATCCCGCGCTAAAACATGCGCACCTTCATCATGTGTAGCGTTTTGTTGCTCTGAATTTGTCGTTTCAGCGCTTTTATTGACAAAAGACGTTGCAACAATCTTCATCTCACCGGCTAAAGCACTGAGAAGACCAGCCTCATTATTTATATGACCAGCACGTGTCTCTTTCAGCCCACCAATGCTGAGAGCCTCTTCTGCAATCATTCTGCCCTGTGTGTTGGTTAAATCACCATCACTGAATACGTCCATAGATTTTTTGGCGTAAATCAGCCCACTATTGCTGACATTCCCTGCCACATTGAGGGCAACATTCTCACCACTAGAGCCAAGCACACCGGCATTGTCTAATTGCCCTGCGGTCACAACAAAAACGCCACCACTTTGAAGGACACCTTCGGATGTATTCTTCAGAAAGGCTTGTTGCGGATCGGCGCCTTCTTGTGTGCTTACCATCAAATGCAAATCATCGGTTGCAATAAACGTCCCTTGATTGGTAAATGCACCAATATGAGCATCGACACTCTCACCGCGCATTGTGCCGCTATTGATAACCCCATCACGCACTTGAAGGGTTAATGCTCCTTCTTGAGCTTCCACAGTCCCTGCTTGGGTTAAAGCATCAGCACTTAAAACCACATCATAACTTAAAATCGTGCTCTCTTGAGAGGTTGTGAGCATGCCCCCCGCTGTCAAGGCAACCTGCTGCATACTGACAATATCACCCGTATGATTGAGGGCACCATGGGCATCCAGCGTTATCTTCCCATTGGACAATACAGTGCCTTCTTGGATCAGGGCACCGTGATGCGCATAAAGGTCAATTTTTTGCTCTGCCACTAAGCGCGCGCGTGATGTAAGCTCTGCTGCTTCCACCAAAAGAGAGCCGCCGGCGCTATAATGTCCAGCGCCTACAGTGAGCCCATCATCGGCGCTCAAGACAATATTCCCCTTGGCACCAATATGGTTGTTTAAAGCGCTGATTTGATTGGTTTTAATGGTCAGATCGCCAAGGGAAGAAACCCCTGTTTGATCATTGTCTTGCATGCGGCTCAGATCAATTGTTGCTGCTTGGATCTCTAAAAGATCACCGGCGGCTATCCGCCCATTCCCCGCCTCAAGCTTTGCTGCCTGTAAATGCAAAGAACCCGTCGCTGACTGTTGACCATCACTCCCAATACCGCTTGCTAGAAGAGCATGAGACTGGAGCTTGATCAGATCGGCGCCCACATCAACAGCACCGCTCGCTGCAACGCGAGCTTGCTCAGCCAGTTCAACATGTTTCAAAGCCTTCAGTTCAACTGCTTCTTCTGAAAAAAGCAGATCTTTCACATGCACACTGTCGTGGTGAGAACGCGCTTTTACTGCTCCTTTGGCACGTGCTTTGGCAATTACCAGCTTGCCATCACTTGTCAATCTCATGGCGCCTGCATTGGCAACCATGTCTCCTCGCATCTTAACGCCCGCACCTTTATCATTGGCAATCACGCGGATCTGCCCCGCATACATTCCACCAAACTCACTGGAATCAATCGCCAATTCCGGCTCTTTGCCATCAGAACCAAGAGAAGTTGCTTCGCGTTTGTCATAATCAAAATGATTGCGCCCCGCGATAACAGCCAAATCTCCTTTGACCTGTATGGGACCCCCGACACTGATCTTGCGCGAAACAAGATCAAAAATATCTAATGCACTCCCATCAGCCCCACGAGCGCCTATGGTGATATCTCCACCCTCAACACGCAATCCACTCAAAGCCCCATCGGCTCCAATAATCGGTTGTCCGGTCGATAAAGTCACCCGTGGTGTATTAATAAAGCCACAACCGTTACAGGTAATCCCATTGGGATTGGCGATAATAACATCCGCCATATGCCCGTGTACTTCGCTCACGCCTTCAAGACGCGAGCGATTGGCACTCACCACTTCATTGAGGATAACCTTTGCTGCACCGCTATAACGCAAATTGCCGTTGCCTGGCACCAATCCCCCAAGCTGTGAACGCGAAACCTCCTCAGTCGAATTGTTCAAAATCACGCCATGGGTATCAACATTGAAACTGTCATATTTGTTATGAGAAAGACCCTGTCCATTGGGGCGAACAATATCAATCAGCGGCACATCATTGCCAGCTTTCCCCACCGTGGGGCGGAAAACAGAGCCAACCCCATCAGCTGCTTTAATCCCTTGGCTCTCTTGTGCAACAGGACTTCGCGCTCCAAGCGCTTGTGCTTGCAACAACAAAGGCTGAAAAGCTAAGCAAAAACTTAAAACAAGTGAAAGCCCCTTATGGATCCCTCGCTGCAAAACACAAAGAACGCGCTGCCATAGCTTGTATCCATATCCCAATCTATGCTTTTGATTTTTCAATCCCCGCATCTTCAGCTCCTCATAAAATTCTTTATCTCTTTAAAAAAACAACCCATATGGGTATAAACAGCGCAGCGATATTTTTTACCGCCCCTTTGCTCTAAAATCTCAATAATGCCCGCACTTGAAATAACCCTGTCGCATTTCCCTTTTCTCGCACTGTCGATTGGGTTAAAATATTCGAATAAGACACATCAATATCCGTAATGTCTCCGGTTGCATGGAAACCAAGAGTTGCCCCAACGAGGCTCCCGCCAAAACTGTTTTTGTTTACATTATTGGCTACAGCCCCCAGATCAAGCGCCATATAAGGGGCAAATTGGCTCATAAATTTACGCCCCATTCTCGAAGAAAAACCTGGCAACAACAGCGACAATTCATTGCGCCAAAACGCCCCATTATTGCCGTAATAAATCGCCTCACGCACCCCACGCACAGAGGAACTACCACCAAGCGATATTTGCTCTGAACTAAACAATGTGTCGGGTGATAATTGTCCTGAAAACAGCGTGTTATAGCGAAAGTTATATTGTTTGAGCGAAAAAGGACGCACGTAGCCTAGGGAAAAAGACAATTTGGAAAATTGCCCTTTGGGTGAATTTTTTGTTGCATTCTCTTGCTCTTTATCGTCATAAGCGCCAAGAATTGCCAACCCTTTATGAAACCCTATATGCGCGCTTAATTCTCCTCCAAGCCACTTGCGCGAATGATCAAGCTCAAAGGTTGCAATAGCTAGTTTACGGCTGGAAACATCAACCCGACTGCCCATAATAAAATTATCAGAATATTTCCATGTCAACCGTCCTGTAACCCAGGTCTTTCCCTCTTGATCACGGTCGATAACCCGTGAAATCCATGGTGTAAGCGATAAAGACTTACCCGCTGTCATAATATCGGAAAATATTCCCTTAACACTCGAATGATATTGGCTCCACGTCCCATCAAAACCTGTTGTCCAAGTGCCATAGGGTAGAGAAAAGGATCCCGTTAGAGTATCACTATTGGGACGCTTGTGAGAAAAATGATACGGACTACCATCCATAGAGCGCTGATAGCTCAACGACCATTGATCATTGATCCCCAACAGATCATCAAAAGAAAGGCTCAAGCGCGTTTGATAAAGCCCTGTTGCTTTAGCGCCAAGATTATCGCTGGAAAGCGTAATAAGCCAAGGTTTCTGTTTTTCAATATGAACATCGAGTATCGAACCACCCGAATTGCCACCAGCACCAAGATTAATAGTAGCTTGGCGTGAGAAAAGCCGATTGATTTGATCAAGCCCTTGCTCTATCTGGCGCAGATTGGTCGGCTTCCCAATAAGGTTTGGAAAAGCCGTGGTGATTTCTCCTTGAGATTTCCTTCCAACTTTATGCCCATCAAGGGTAATATCTTCCATCACACCTTCAACAACAACAATCTTGAGATGACCGCCGCTTAAATCTTGCTCAGGCAAATAAGCCCGCACCGCAATATAGCCGCGCTTCATATAAAGCTTGGTCACCGCTTTGAGCACTTTGTTGATTTCGGCAATCCCCAAACACCGTCCTTCCCAAAGAGAAATGGCTTCATGAAGGTTGGTATGAGAAATCAACTGAGCGCCAACAAATTCAATGCTTTTGATCAGCAAACAGGTTGTACTAGATGAAGCACCATAGGCAGATGTGGTATCATCGTCTGGCAAAAATATCCCATGTGTTTCGTTTCTACGGTGCAATCGTTGAAAACGCTGTTCTTGCGTTTGTTGTCGTTGGATGCTCTCTGATTGATTAATCGCTTTCTCACGAATGTTTTGGGCAAAACTCGGCAACGAGAAAAGGCACAAAATAGCCGCAAAAACAAAAATGAAAAAAAATCTATGCATTCATTGTGCCCTCAAAATGAGCAACAAAATGAACCATATCATCAGCGTCACAGAAAAAATCGCCAACCGCGTAACAATTTTTTAATTTTTTGATGAGAGTAATACTTATAACATCTGAGAAAAAAGCATAGACTGTACTGTATACACCTGCTTTATGAGTTGTGCAAACCATATCATTTCCCCCACTTTTGAAGCTTGTATAATTACACTGTTAAATGACAATCATATGCTATATATGCTTCTTAATTTTAAGGTGTTGCATGTAATATAATCTTGAGCTTTAAGTAAAGACTCTTATTCATAGAATAGACCAAATTTATTGGAACTGTTACATATTAGAGACAACAAAAAACACTCCATTATTATCGCTTGATAAGAAAAATAGTATGACAATCGCTTATTTACTAAAATAAGAAAAAAAGAAAATGCGTAATGCTATAACTAATGAAGGATTAGCATATTTAAAAGCCGTTTATCCCAATGAAAAAACACTAAAGATGATCTGTTTTATTATGTTTACGGTCTTTTGCATTCAGAAGATTATCGCACCCGTTATGCTGATAATTTATGCAAAGAATTGCCTCGTATCCCTTGCGTAAAAACGGCTGATGATTTTTGGAAATTTGTGACAGCAGGGCGTGAACTCGGTCATTTGCACGT
>NZ_JBHIRU010000031.1:0-8825 GCF_042197425.1 Bartonella sp. AA126HLJHH | reverse complement strand
TCTCAAGAGCACTTCGTGATCACAGATGTCCAAGCCTCTGAATCCGGTATGTATAAGCTTATCTTGCGGGAGATAAAACAATGAACGTATCTTTATCTTGTGTGTTTAAAAATCAATAAAACTGTCCCAGAACTCGAATTACTGCTGTAAACCTTGGACTTGAAAAGGCAGTGAATTGGTAATTCCGTGGTATGCCGGTACGGAGACTGATTTGGCATTCATGGTATGTTATAGCTACTGATGCAATTCGTGTCCAAGTAGTTCTTTCATTCTTTTCAGGACTTTCAAATACAATGGCTTGATCGGTTACCAAAAGACGTCCTCTAAGTGTGATCTTTTTATTAATATCAAAGAAAACGCGTTCTTGAACTCCCAACAATTTTTCATTGTGTGCTAAACGATATTCATATTCGCTTGCGTCAAGTTCTTGAAACATTTTACACGCTTCAGAAAAACTAGACACTTTAATATCCGGTAGCAACATTGCAACTTGTTCTTCAAAAAGTTTTACTTTTTTCTTTTCAGAGTAGTGAGCAATCACCAAAAGTAAAACAATAAGAATGGCTACTAATAACCATGGTGAAATACTTATTACTACCACAATGCCTCCAATCAATAGAGCACAAAGGAGAAAGATCCTGATCCATTTTTCCAGTTGTTCATTTTTAAGTGCTGCAGACGTTTTATTAACGACTGAGAAATCAGAAGAAGGATGTGCAGGAGGGAGCGACATTGAAGCCTGTTCTGGAACTTTCTCTTTAGAAAGTTTTTTGCGTTTATCTTGCCAATAAGCGAAAATGGAAAACGCAAAAAACGCAAAGAAAATTAACCAAAACCATCCCCAAAAGCCTAATCCATCATCTTTGTCTGGTTTGTTAACTTGAGTGGGGGTAATTTGCTTATCAGTATCCTCAGCTGGTACCTGAGTCACGCTTTCGTTTTGAGTAGCAACATCTATTGACGAAGTCGAGGAGGAGGTAACAATTTCATTATTGTGTGTAATTTGATTTGGTTTGTCTTTGTGTACAGAAGCGCCTACTATCGCAGAGCCGATAAATAATAAAGCTCCAATACCAAGAGTTTTCAGTCCGTTTTTCCGCCATTTCTTTATACATACTAAAACGAGTCCGACAATCATCATTGGCAATGATAACAAGCACACGATCATTGCAATTGTATCAAGGGTATCCAGCATTACCTCCCCCTCCGCTATAAATAAAAAAGTAAAGTGGAAATTTAAAGTGAATCGACAAATAAAGTAAAGACGTACTTATATAATTTAGAAAAATGTAATATTACTTATTGACATTGTGACAGGAGTATGAATAATCGAATCAGGTGCCTCAGAAACACCTTAAATACCAAGCGGGCGAGCTACCGAGATAGTTTATTTTCCGCACATTAAAGGCTTTGACTCATTGTATGTTACACGCATATAATGATATTGTCGGGTGTGGTTACGCTATACAATACCCTTGCGGGAAAAGCGTAACGACGGACTTGGTACCGTGTTTTTGAGCACCCGGCACTTTTTAAAGAGTGTCAATCAAAAACGTCTATTACCAAGGAGTTCTCATGAACACACTTATAGAAATATCAGAACAGGTCATTGATCAAGAGACTGTTCAAACTGTTAATGCGCGTGATTTGCACGCATTTTTAGGAATTACATCAAAGTTTGCAGACTGGATTAAAAATCGCATTAAAGAATGTAAGTTTCTGGAAAATATAAACTTTATAACGCTTTCTAAAAATTTAGAAAACGGTGGAAAGGTAAAAGAATACCACATTACATTAGACATGGCTAAACATCTTTCGATGATAGAGCGTAATGACAAAGGGCATGAGGCGCGTCAATACTTTATCAAATGCGAACGGCTTTTGAAACAAGTAGCAACCCCACAAGTTGACTACTCTAAACCCGAAGCATTACTTGGTGTTTTGAATCACTTACAAAGCCAAATCGAGCAGAAAGATCATGTTATCGCTGAATTAGCACCAAAAGCAAAAGCTTTGGAAGGTTTAAAGCGCTCTGATGGGTTGTTTGGTCTTATCGAAGCAGCAAAAATGCTTGAAGTACGACCAAAGGACTTAACAGATTACTTTTATAAAAACATTACATTGCCACTTGACATTGTGGCGACAATGTGAATAATCGAATCAGGTGCCTGAAAACACCTTAGAACCATAAGCGGATGGATTGCCGATACAATCTTTTTCCGTACATTGAAGGCTTTGACTCATTATATGCGTATGGCGTATACTGGTCTTGTCGGGTGTGGTTATGCCATAAAATACCCTTTCGGGGGAAAGCATAACGACGGACTTATGGCCGTGTTTTCAGCGCCCGATACCTTTCTAAGGTGTCAATGAAAACATTTCACCATAAGGAGTTCACAATGAACACTCTTATTCCGATATCGGAACAAACTGTTGGACAGGAAATTGTTCAAACAGTAAATGCACGTAATCTGCACGCATTCTTAGAGGCAAAACGAGACTTTTCCAATTGGATTAAAGACCGTATTATCAAATACAATTTAGAAGAGGGAATAGATTATATTTTAACGCTCGCCAAAACTGGCGAACGTCAAAATGTAGTGTTAAAAGAATATTATCTTACACTAAATGTAGCAAAAGAGCTTTCTATGCTTGAGAACAATAAGAAAGGTAGAGAGGCTCGTTTATACTTTATCAAATGTGAACGGCTTTTGAAGCAAGTAGCTGCTCCACAGATAGCTGCATCACAAGTTGACTACTCTAAACCGGAGGCATTGCTTGGTGTTTTGAATCACTTACAAAGTCAAATAGAGCAAAAAGATCATGTTATTGCAGAATTAGCACCAAAAGCAAAAGCTTTGGATGGCTTAAAACGCTCTGATGGGCTGTTCGGTCTTATTGAAGCAGCAAAGATGTTAGAGGTACGACCAAAGGATTTGACCGATTACTTGCGTAAACATGATTGGGTGTATCGGCGTGCTCCAGGGGCGCCTCTGTTACCTTATCAGGACAAGATCAAGAAAGGATTCATGGATTGCCCTGCTATTACCATTCAAAGACCGGATGGTACAGAAAAGGTGCTGCCTTCAACGAAAATCACATCTAGAGGATTGGCATGTTTGAGAGAACAAATCCATGGGGGTGTACAATGAAGATAGATACCAATTTCTTATGTGACTTATGGATGGCATTATCTCGATTTTCTAGACATGAAAATATGAGCGATAAAGATTGTACTGCTCTGGTTGACACTATGAGTGTAATAGAAAAAGCTTTGATTTTCAAACTTCAAGATGAGGTGCCAAATATACTTAAAATCTTAACAGTTCTAACAGATTTTGGCGATTCAGAGTTTCCTACAGTTATGTTACCTTTATTGCGAGCTTACGAATCAGATTTAGAGAGCCCCATTAAAAAGGTTGCTTAACTTAAAAACAAAACTCCCCTCCCTATCGTTAAAGGTGGGGAGGTAGTCAAGAGACTTCTTTAGGTAAGAACTCAAAATGAACGGATTTAAAATCAGTTAAGTCATAATCAGTAAGGTTGCAGTATCAACAAAGTTTTCTGCTTCTTCATCCGTCTTGAAAACGGATATTTGTTTAATTTAGAGGTTTTCATAAGAATTAATTTTCTTTTAGTACGTATAGATTTTTAAAAGATTCAAAGCTTAGAAGAAATGTATCTGTTTAAACTCACACCATTTTCAGCGGCTTGTATTGAAAGTTTTCTATGGAGTTCTGGTGGTATTCTTAATTGAAACTTGCCACTATATTTACCATGTGACAAAGGCAGAGGAACTTCTTCTCCATTATGTTGCATGTCCTCAACAACTTCTGAAACAAGGTCCATAATACCTTTTAAAGCTTTCTCTGCTTGAGCATCTAACCATGAAAGGGATGGGAATTCTGCACACAATCCAACATATTCCTCATCTTCTTGCGACCACAAAACACAATAGGTATAATGATTATTGTTCATGTTTCATCCTTTCTTATATCCTCTACAGAGGATATGGATCAATTACGATGGCTTTTTCGTAAATCTCGTTCGATGAGATGTCGAACATAGCGTGTGTAAGGGATAGCTTGATTTTTAGCTTTTTCCTTTAAAGCCTTCATAAGTGCTTGAGGTAAGCGAATATTCATAGAGGCTTCTTTAGGTAAGAATTCAAAATGAACAGGCTTAAAACCAGTTAAGTCATAATCAGTAAGATCTGCAGTATCAACAAAGTTTTCTGCTTCTTCATCCGTCTTAAAAACGGGCATTTGCTTTAATTTAGAGGTTTTCATAAAAATCAATCTCCTTTTGGTGCATATAACGAGCGCTAATAGGACGTACAAACAATTCGTTCTTTATTGTTCTTAAGGTAAAAACTAAAAAAATATATCGTTCATTATAGCTTCGTCCAATGGCTCTGAAACGCTCTTCTTTAATATTGGGGTCATGCTTTATGACGAGATTTCCAGGTTCAGTGAATAAATACTCAATTTCTTTTTTAGAAACTCCATGTTTGGCACATTTTGGCCAGTTACCATCATCCCAATTTATGCCATGAACTTTGATGTTTGCTACCATAACGAATGTATATCAAAATGTATCCACGAATACAATAAAAATGATTAAAAATCAATCTATTTGAACAGGAGCCCCCATGCATCCGAGAGAGACGATAAGAGAAACATTTGTTGCTTTGATAAAGGCAGCAAAGACGGCAGCTGGTGACAATGTTTTCAATATGCGTGATTTCAATTTATTTATTGAAGCAATGCCAGCTATTAATATCTCAACACAAAGTGAAACAATTGAAGATGGACATGATTTTGGCTTAAGGCGGCGTGTTTTAACGCTAGATGTTGAATGTTATGCGACATGTGAAGATGGCGCACGTTTTGTTGATCAATTAGCATGGGAAGTTGAGGAGGTTTTCTACGCTAATCCCAATCTCAACAACACAGTTGAAACATGCCGCCTGCAAAATATTGCTTTTGCCTTTGGTGATAATGGCGCTTTAGCACTCCACGGTGCAATTTTAACCTTTGAGGTGACTTACGTCACCAATATCCCCTGCCCTGATGAAGGAAAGGCAATCGCAAGAGTTGTTGAACCCCTTGTCGGTTTTAAACCCGAAACAGGTGTGGGAAACGAAGACAAATACCATAAAATTGAAGGTGGACATGTTAGAGCGACGCGATAAAGAAATCACAGATCTAAAGAGACGTGTGGCCAATATGGTTGTGGTGGGGAAGATTAGCCATGTCGACCATAAAAACGCACGCTATCGGGTAAAAAGTGGCAATCTTGTCAGTGACTGGATTCCAGATACCCAAGCCCGCGCCGGTAAAACACGTTCTTATGAAGGACGCGATGTTGGAGAGCAAGTAGTTGTTATCTCGTCATCAGGGGATTTATCACAAGGGGTGATTATTGGTTCACTTCATACAGATGCTAATCAAGCAGCCGATAAGGGCAGCATTCACCGAACGATATACCCTGATGGAACCAGCCTTGAATATGATGATGAACAAAACACTTATGGAATTCACATCAAATCCGGCGGAAAGTTTATTCTGACAATCGCTGATGGTGTGTCACTAAAAGGTGATGGTGGCAAGCTAGAGCTTACCGCACCGGAAGGCATAAAGATTGTTTCAGAAAGCGATATAAATTTAAACGCAAAAGGCAACATCTCTTTGAAGGCTGGTGATGGCATTTCACTGAATTCGAATGATAGTCTCTCTCTTCATTCTGGGAATAATGTTTCCATTCACTCAAGTGGATTAAGACATAACGGCACCAATGTAGGAGCAACACATGTTCATGGCGGTGTTTATTCTGGTGGCGCGATGACTGGAGGTCCCAATTGAACAGTGGAATGGACCGTACAACAGGAAAGCCATTAACCGGAATTGATCATTTGCGCCAATCAATCCTTGACATTTTGTTAACGCGGATTGGTTCGCGTGTAATGCGGCGTGATTATGGTTCACGTGTTGCTGAACTCATTGATGCTCCAGTGAATAATGCTTTTGCTGTTGCTCTTTATGCTGCTGTTGCTGAGGCTTTAGACAAATGGGAACCGCGTTTTAAATTGAAAAAAATTGATTTTAAAAGGGGTGAGAATGGACACGTTTCTTTATCCTTTGAAGGCATTTATTTGCCATCCGGCAAGCCCATTACCATGGAAGGATTATTGATAAAATGAATGGAGTGCTTGCAAAACCAGACATCATCACAGAACTTTCTTTTGAAGAAATACGCGCTGCTGCTCTTGTCCATTTAAAAGAGCTTTTGCCTGAATATACCATTCTTGAAAGTGATCCGGCCGTAAAAGTCATAGAGGCTTTTAGCTATCGAGAGTTGCTTTTAAGACAGCGTATTAATGAGGCAGCACGCAATAATATTCTTGATTTTGCAATCGGTGAATCTCTTGATGCTTTGGGAAACTGGCATGGTATTGCCCGCATGGAAGAGGAAAGTGACGAGAGATATCGTGAACGCATACAGCTTCATGCCCGTGGAGGAAACGGAAGTGGAACAGAACCCTATTACAAGCTTATAGCCTTAACAGCCGATAGCCGTGTGAAGGATGCGATTATTTATCGTAAAGGCAAAAACCCAACCATCTATGTTGCTCTTTTTGGTAATAATGAAGAAGGAACAGCCTCTGAAGATCTCATACAAACAGTCTCAGAAGCTCTTCACAGAAAAAATATCATCATGACCAATGATACAATCATTGTTCACGCTGCTGTCAAAAAAGTGCTGGATTTAGAAGCAGATGTTTGGCTGTTACCAGAAACATCTTTGAAAATTCTTACAACAATGGAAATAAATTTAAGAGCAGCATGGAGACAAGAACAAGCCATTGGTCGTGAATTAAGCCTCTCGTGGTGGATTTCAAAACTAATGATTTCTGGTGTCCAAAAAGTCATTGCCATTACCCCAACACAAGACAGTATGGTTTGTGATGAAGAAATTTTATCGATTGGAAAAATCACCTTAAACTTCAAAGGACGTGCCCGCTAATGGTTGGTTCCCTCCTTCCCACAAACGCGACAGAATTTGAAAAGCGCCTTGCCGATGCTTGCGATTTTCATCAAGATATTGATGGTTCTGTTTTGGGGATTTCACGCGCAAAACTGATCACACGCCCTCCCCGTTTCTTGCCGTGGTTGATTGAAGAATACGGGCTTGGTGAACTGACACCTTATGTTCCAAATCTCTATGATTTGATTGATCAAGGGCTTCAATGGCAGAGGATACGTGGCTCCCTTGCGGCAATAGAGATGGGGCTTGAATGGCTAGAGATTACAGCACGCTTTCAACCCGCCTGGACGGGGCGCGCATGGTGGAACTCCTTTCAACTTGATTTTGATCAGTTGCCTGAACGAACACAGCTTGAAGCCATTGAAGCGATTACAGATCTCTCCAAAAGTTTGCGCTCCGATTTTCGTCGTGGTGTTGCGGGGTATGATGTGCAAGCTGTTGAATGCAATATGTCACGCCTTGATGACAGCATGTTGGAGTATGAAAGCGGTGTTCGCTTAACAGCTGGGGGCACTTTGTTTTCCTTTGGGCGCACAACAGAAATCAATCACACGCTCACAAGAGAAGAAGGCAGGCTTATTGGTAATTGGATAGATGACTTTGACGAGGAGTTAAGCTGGAACCAAATTGATTATCCTTGGGATTTGGCAAATTTTCCGTGGTGTTCGGTCAAAAAACATGAACGCGATATGCTTATGGCAGAATGGTTTCATGGTCGCACGCTTTATCTCGTGTTAAAAGACAGCCAAAATAGCGTGATTGGGTATCGCAGATGCTATGCTGTAGCGCCTGTCGAACAGGCTTTGGATGGTGTGTACAGCCATTGTGGAAACAAATTTAACCCTTCCCCAACCGGCACTCTGTTGTTTCTTGCAGCCCGCACAGATTTTCACGATGTTGAGGACAAACAAGCAGCATTTGTTTCTATTCTCGTTCACGGCATTCCCAAACAAGATATCCCCCTTGGAAAGCTTTGGTGTGACGTCAATGAACTGAATGGTGGTGTCGAGATACTCAAAACGCCTGTCACTATTCCTTTGCGTGCCGATGTTCGCGAACAATTCAAGATTTTATTGAGGTTTTAATATGAAGCATGAAAGTGGTTTACCCTTTGCAATTGACAGATCTCGCGGCAAAGAGGAACAACAAAGCGTGGTGTTTTATGGCACGCGTCCCTTTATTCAAAGTGGTGAACTCAATGAGGTTCAAACCATCATCAGGGGGCGTCATGACCGCTTGGGGCGCCTTGTTGCAAAAGAAGGAGACCGCGTTGAACGGGCTGATGCTTTTGTCAACAAAGAGACAAAGACCGTCACTTTAACGGATGGCAAGATTTATATCGCAGGCGATATTTTCCCCGTTGCACCAGCTGTACTCAACAATGTTGCCATGATTGGGCGCTTGGAAATTGGTGTGAAGCTGCAAAAAAAATGGATAACTCATGAAGATGATCCAGAGCTCTTGGGGCAAGTCCCTGGTACCTTAGCAGAAGGAGAGCCCGGAGCGGCACGCGAAACAGCACAGCTTGTTTGGGCACTGAAAGAGGATGCGCAGAATGGCACTTTCTTTCCGGTTTATATTTTACAAGATGGTGTTCTGATTGATCAAAAATCGCCCTCACTGCTTGAGCCCGCCATGCAAGCTATTGCGACGTACGACCGCGCCCATGGGCATTATATCGTGAGTGGCTGCCGTGTGAGCGCATTGGGAGCCAATAACGGTTGCCAAGTGTTTAGTATTCAAGAAGGAGAAGCCAATATCAATGGCTTTAAACGCAA
>NZ_JBHIRU010000030.1:0-8841 GCF_042197425.1 Bartonella sp. AA126HLJHH | reverse complement strand
TTATGTGAAACACCCATCTTCTTCGCAAACGCACGAACCGATAAACCCTTACGCGTTTTCTTATTCATAGTTGCTCCTTGCCTTCTTCTCTGCCATAAGAAGTAAGAGTTTACTGTGTTACGAATGATTGACAATCGGGTATAATCGGGTATATATTCCGGTATGCGAACGGATACACTTCAGGTTACACAAGAATTGTTGGCTCTCATTACTGAGATTGATGAGTTCAAAGGGGCATGGCGCGCCCTTGGTACTCTTGCACCTGAGCGATTGAACGCTCTTCGTCATATTGCTACTGTTGAAAGTATTGGATCTTCCACACGCATTGAAGGGAGTAAGTTAACAGACCGCGAAATCGAACAGCTTTTGGTAAACTTAGAAATTAAACGTTTCAAGAGTCGTGATGAACAAGAAGTTATCGGTTATGCCAAGGTTATGGAAACAATCTTTCAATCTTGGAGTGATATTTCTATTACTGAAAATCATATTAAACAACTTCATCGTGATCTTTTGTGTAATAGTGAGAAAGATCAACGACATCGAGGTGAATATAAGACTTTACGCAATGATGTAGCAGCATTTAATTCTCAAGGGAAAATGGTTGGCATTGTTTTTGAAACAGCTACACCATTTGATACACCATACCGAATGCAAGAGCTTATTACTTGGTTCAATAAAACCAATGAATTAAAGGATCTTCATCCTTTACTTACGATTGGTATTTTTAATGTAACATTTTTAGCTATTCATCCTTTTCAAGATGGAAATGGACGTTTAAGCCGTATCTTAACCACCCTTCTTTTGTTACAAAAAGGTTATGTTTATGTACCATATTCATCACTTGAAAGCATTATTGAGAATAATAAAGAAAGCTATTACTTAGTTTTAAATCAAACTCAAAAAACAATTTATACTAAAACACCCAATTGGGAGCCTTGGATACTCTTTTTTTTACGTGCTCTACAAAAACAAAAACGCCAATTAGAAATAAAAATAGAGAGTGAAAAAAATGCTCTTTTTTCCTTATCTGAATTGGCTCTTAATATTCTTGATTATGTGCGTAATCACGGACGTGTTACAACCCGCGATATGGTGCGTGAGGTTGGTGCAAGCCCTAATACACTTAAAGTAACTTTTACATCATTAGTTGAAAAAGGTCTTTTGATACGTCATGGTGGTGGACGATCAACTTGGTATAGTGCACCTTAATTTTATTGCCTTCTTAACCACCTCCCCGCCTAAAAGACGAGGAGATAAAATTATGTTGTAGGTCTAAGCTACTTTTGCAATCGGGTTCTCCAAAGTAGGAACATAGGCTCGCAACAAAGAATCCATGCTATGCGGTAGTTCTGAATCTCCAAAATCTGTTAGAACTGTCAAGATTTTAAGTATATTTGGTACTTCATCTTGAAGTTTTAAAATCAAAACCTTTTCTACCAGACTCATGATGTCAACCAAAGCAGTACATTCTTTGTCGTTAATATTTTCATCATTAGAAAATTGAAACAACGCTATCCACAAATCGCATAAGAAGTCGACACTGGTGTTCATTGTACACCTCCATGGATTTGTTCTCTCAAACATGCCAATCCTCTGGATGTAATTTTTGTTGAAGGGAGCACTTTTTCTGTACCATCAGGTCTTTGAATGGTAATAGCAGGACAATCCATAAATCCTTTCTTGATCTTGTCCTGATAAGGTAACAGTGGCGCCCCTGGAGCACGCCGATACACCCAATCATGTTTACGCAAGTAATCAGTTAAATCCTTTGGTCTTACTTCCAACATCTTTGCTGCTTCTATCAAACCAAACAAACCATCAGAGCGTTTTAAACCTTCCAAAGCCTCTGCTTTTGGAGCTAATTTAGCAATGATATTGTCTTTCCGCTCGTTTTCATCTTTTAAATGCGTTAAGACACCAAGCATTACTGCTGGACTGGAGTAGTCAATCGATTGAACATAGGATTGCTTTATCTCGCCCCTACGCCATGCAACAAATAATTTAATAAGCATATAACGGACTTGAGAAGATTTTTCTGTATTCGATAATGTCGCAATCAATAACGTCTGCTCTTCGTTAAGCCAATATTCTGTTACGTTATTGCCCTTTATTACGTGCGCCACAGTGGCGCACCTCCCAAACCGTTCTATTTCTTGCATATTTCTTGTAATTAATTTTCTAACGTCACGTGTACGAACAAACCCTAATTTTTCTGCTAAATCCACATCGCGAACACGAGGCTCGTTTTCGACTTCTCGTAATTTGATTAATTTGTCTTTATTGATAGGTAAGTATGTGCTATTATTCATTGTAATTGACCTCTTTCAGGTTAGTTAGATGTAAAGCGTTAGAGAGAGTTTTTGCGGACTTATGCTCTAGCGCTTTTTCTTTTTTGAGAATGTTAATTATTTCAGATGAAAGAGAGCGATCATTCTCAGTCGCCCGATTAAACAACCACTCCTTTAATGTATGTGGCATATTTATTTTATATTGGATCGTTTTCATTTTACCTCCATATGCACATATTTAGTACCATAAAGGTACCTTGTGTCAAGTGTATTTTAGGTATATTTTAGGTGCATGACAAAAAAAGATCGTGTGCAATTTAAATTTCTCATTCCAATTGAACTGAAAAATCAATTGGAAGAGCTTGCTGAGGCAAATCATCGTAGCCTTACGGGGGAAATTCTTGCTCGTTTAGAAGATTCTGTCCGCACTACCGTTACATTAAATCACCTG
Organism: Bartonella sp. AA126HLJHH; assembly: GCF_042197425.1. Taxonomy (NCBI): domain Bacteria; kingdom Pseudomonadati; phylum Pseudomonadota; class Alphaproteobacteria; order Hyphomicrobiales; family Bartonellaceae; genus Bartonella; species Bartonella sp. AA126HLJHH. The sequence goes on along the minus strand of NZ_JBHIRU010000030.1, from coordinate 6,102 downwards.
CTGGCAATGAATTCAGAAGATCTCAAAAAGCTCCTTGAACAACTACTCGTGAATAAAAAACAATAAGATGCCACACATAGCCCCCTCAGAACGCTTTAAGCCTTCAAGCGCTTCTGCTTTTGGTGCTAATTCTGCAATAACATGATCTTTCTGCTCTATTTGACTTTGTAAGTGATTCAAAACACCAAGTAATGCCTCCGGTTTAGAGTAGTCAACTTGTGGTGTGGCTACCTGTTTTTCCAATTCTTGCCAGCGGTCAATGATTTTGGCTCGTAAAGCAGTGCTGTAACCAGAAACAAGAATTAAACATTCACGTTTGGGTAAATTATAACAAGGGCGTGTTTTTCCTTGTTCATCAATATAACTGCTTAAAAACTTAGCCGGCTCAAATTTGAGCTCGCTAAATATTTGTTTAATGTCTCGCATAACATTTTTATGCTTCTTACTACATACCCCCGCAATTTCACGACTCGACATAGTCTGAGTGGTAACACTATTAGCAACACTTTCTGTAATTTTTATAAGAGTGTTCATTATGAACTCCTAGATGTTAGAGGTTTTCATTGATACCTTTAAAAGGTATCGGGTGCTGAAAACACGGCATCTAGTCCGTCGTTACGCTTTCCCCATAAGGGTATTGTATAGCGTAACTACACCCGATGAGGTCATTATACACTTGTCGCATATAATGAGTCAAAGCCTTTGCAATGCACAGAAGATCGATTATTTCGGCAATCAATCCGCTAGATGTTTTAAGGTGTTTTCAGGCACCTGATTCGGAAATATATATAAACGCAACAATGTCAAGAATAAAAATAATTTTTATCTAAAAATAATCGCGTACTGTACAGTACACACACTGAAATCATTATTTATCAATGAGTTAAGTGTACAATGTACAGTCAATTTGAAAATTCTGTCGCTAGCGATAGTTCGCGCTCGCCTGCCCCGCAACGAAGCCAACCCACTGGGAAGTACCTTTTGAGTTGATTTTATTGATTTTTTTATGAAAAAAACAAAGCATAAGTGATAATCTGTTTTTAAAATTGCAATAAGAATATTTAATGCCTAAACTCATAAGAATATGGAATATATAGATAAAGCTTGAGAACATGATCTAGCCTTTTTTATTAGCAGCGTATTCTTGACGAGAAAGTTGTCTCTGTATGTTTTTGGTTAATCTTTCATTGGCATATTGTGCAATAGCACTTGCAATCTCTGGTTTGGACATCACCCCAGCAATTGAAGGTCCCTCTTGTTTTGCAATGGGAAATTTATCTCCATCCGCTCTTTGAAACACATTCCCATTCAGCTTTTTTAATTCAACACGCTTTGGAAAACTGCCTCCCTTGATAAAACCATGGGGTAAGATTTCTTTCTTTCCAAACAGTGTGTAAGTTACGCCGCGTTTTGTTTCGTTTACTTTAAAAAATTTAAGAGGTATTGGTGTTCCAAAACCAATGATATCTGTCTCAAGAAACCTTGCTGTCGCCTTTTCTTTAATATAAACACCTCTTCTTATACGCTTTATTTGGGCTGATGAGATGTCAGCAACTTGCTTTTCAGTAAAGCGTTCAACTTGTTTTGCTGCGGTGTTTAGAGCATTACGCAAAGCCCAATTAAGGCGAGGGGCTTGAAGGCTTGTGAAGGTATCTTTTGCCTGTTGAAGATACCATTTTTGGTGGATGATTAACTTCAACTTCTAAGCCTTTTTTGGGGTAGGTGACTTGGAAGCTTTAGATGCTTTTGGCTGTTCGAGTGGAATTTCCTCTGTCACTGGTTCAGACGATGTTTGTACGGCTTCTTGTTCTATCTGCTTAATTTGTTCAACTCCCTTGTCAGGCTTTATCTTTGTTTTAACATCAACAAAAGGTTTAGCAGCATTGGCGCGCTTGAGACGTGCGTAGACTTGATTGGAAACTTCAACAAATGGATTATTGGGAGTTGAAGTTTCAAAACGAACAGTGCTTTTATTATCGCCAACAACACACATTGGCTTGGTGATGATTGCTTTCATCTTCGCTCCTTTTGAGGCAATGAATTAATGACATCATTGGTTACTGAATGGCTTTTGATATGTGCAAAATAGATTAGTCTGTTTTAACAATAAAAACAGCAACTTAATCCTTTTTGAAAGCTTAAGATTTTACCAAATTTTAGGGGATATTTTTGAATTTTAGACACAATACACCTGGAGACAGGACAGCCATTAAATAAAAATTTTTACACATTGTCAAGAGAAAAAATCTATATTTTGTACATTTTTTGTTTCTAAAAATCTAGACTTAGTATTCAGATAAACAAGAGATGCAATAATAATCCCATTTAAATGAATCTTTTACTTGGCTTTTTGCCTCGTTTCAAAGAACGATGTTTTACGGCACGAGATAAAGATTTGAACCAACTACGTAAGAAATGTTGCTAGCTTAGCAAGGACTTCGTTCATAATCATGGGGGGAACTGCTTCCATTTTCTTTCCCTGACGCACTCCAATATCAAGAGCACGTGGTTGGTCACAACGTATTATGCCCGTTGTATGTAATCCCACTCCCATTAATGAGACAGCAAAGCCTGCTGTTCTAGCAAAATTTCCTCCGCTTGTAATAGGCAAGACAATAGGTGTTTTCGTTACACGATTAAACGCTTCCGGTGATACAATTAATACAGGACGCGTTCCTTTTTGTTCATAACCCGAAGATGGATCAAGAGATACTAGCCAAATTTCGCCTCGCTTCATCACAACAGCTCTTTACCAACAGGTTTAGCATCAAACCATTCTATATCCTCATCTACAAAATCATCTGACGGATTACATTGGGCTAACAATTCATCAAGAGTATAATTAGGAAATGTTTGTGGTTTCACAACTAATTGTCCATTATCAATAGTCAAACCAACTTGCGCATTTTCAGTAAGATGAAGGACATCAAGCAGTGAAGGTGGTATAGAAAGCATCACTGACCCTCCAACTTTACGTAATTTCGTTGTATGCATAAAAACAACCTCTCTAAAATATTATATAAAAATATAACATTTTAAAAGCTATTTCAAGAGCTTCTGATGCTTTTATAAATATACTAGTAAAACATTTAGCATTTATTTTTTTGGTTAAAATATTTCTGGAGAGCGTTAAGGACTATTCGCAATGAAGGTACAAGGTACGGTAATTCTTGATCTTCACTAACAAGATACTGTAGCGCAGCATAAAAATTATGATGTCTGTAAAGGTGTTGTGTTTCTTTTATTACCTCTTGCATATTCAAAAATTGTTTTGTTGCAAATTCAACCCATTTTTTTCTAGCTTCTTCATTAGAAGATGAGGGCATTTTATCATAAATTGCACTAGGCAATGTTTTTGCACAGAGATAATCATTTCTCACTTCAAGATATTTTTGTGCAGCATCATACTGATCTTGATTAATCACACCTTGCAGATAAAGCCGTCCGATATAAGTAGCAGAAAGCGGATTTTTTGCTTCTTCTATGGTCAAGCCAAAACGTTTGGCCCGTATTTCTATTGCCAACTTATCAATGGGATCATGAGGCATTTTTGTCCGTGAGATACGACCATTTGGTTCTCTGAGACATCCATTAATACGAGGACGTCCACATTTTGCATGTTTTTTTCTTTTAGCCATATTTTTTCAATCAGAATGGCATGCTATCGTTAAGAGATGTGCCATGATCAGTAGCACCTGAAGCGATAGCATAATTTTGAGAAGTAATGGGTGAAGGGAATGCCGATTGCTCTTTTTTGGCATCAAGCAAATACAACTCGCCTTTGAATTGTGGTAAGACAATCTCTGTTGTGTAACGGTCATGACCATTTTTATCTTGCCATTTACGTGTTTGTAATTTGCCTTCTATGTAAACCTTTGAACCTTTACTGAGATACTGAAGAGCAATTTTTGCTAAATGTGGATTAAAAATCACAACTGAATGCCATTCTGTTTTCTCTACTTTTTGATTGGTTTTTTTATCTGTATAGCTCTCAGAAGTTGCTATACTAAAATTGACTATTTCTGCTCCAGAATTCATTGTTTTGTTTTCGGGATTAGCACCAAGGCGTCCGATTAATGTCACTTTGTTTAGCATGTTTTTTCTTACCTTAAATTTGTATTTAAATATGTAAAAAATCTTAGCGTAATTTTATTATTTTTTCAATTATTTCAATGATATATTATTAATTATTAACATATAAAATTATGTTTAATATACTCTTTGATAAATAATCAATTGACATAAATGCATGGTGTATAGTATCAAGTATCAAGAGGGTATATATGGCAATCGTTAGTTTTAAGCATAAAGGGTTGAAATTATTCTTTGAAAGAGGAGTCTGCAAAGGCATACAACCCGCGCATGCTAAAAAATTAGCAAACATTTTAGTAATTTTAGATACAATATCCGCGCCTGAACAAGTTACTCTTAAATCGTATCGTCTACATGCGCTTACGGGCGATTTAAAAGGTTACTGGTCAATGCGTGTCAATGGAAATTGGCGTGTTACCTTTCGTTTCATTAGGACAGACGTTGAACTGGTTGATTATCAAGATTACCATTGAGTTTTGAGGTGTTATTATGATGTACAATCCTCCACACCCTGGCGGCATTTTGAAAGAAGAATTGCTTGATGAATTAGGGTTAACAGTAACAGAAGCTGCAAATCGTCTTGGCGTTGCACGTTTAACTTTATCCCGCGTCTTAAACTGCCATGCGGCGATTAGTATTAACTTAGCTTTACGGTTAGAAAAAGCGGGTTTAAATGATGCGGAATTCTGGCTTAAATTGCAACAAAAGCATGATTTGTGGCAAGCTCGGCATAACAGCCCAATCCCACATATTTCACCTCTAGAGCAAGTAGGGCATCTTTAAAAATACTTAGTCCATCTTTCTTCACACCTAGAGGTCATGTTCTTTAAAATCAAGCAGCCCACGATAGTTTTTTATGCTCTTGTTGATTTTATCGAACGTTGAGAAGAGACAACGTAATCCGAACAGTTTTATAAAATCGGAAACTTTACTATGGCTTTTTAACTGAGCACTGTAGTGTGTAAATAGAATAGATATGTTTATTAAACTGCGTGTATGTAACATAAGAAACAATACACAAACTAAAAAAGAATACCAAAGAGCAATATCTGAGTACCAAAGTACAGTATCCAATGGAAAAGAAAGCTTATACTCCACGTACTTAGAAATAATAGGCAAAGAAACAGTTTCTTTATAACTATTTGGAAAAATTAAAACGACAAGCGCTAAACTTATTAGCTTTAAAAGTCTGTGCATATACTGTTGTAAATCACGTGTTAGTTTCACCCAACCTGTTGTATTTCCGCATTTGTATTTTGGGTTGCTCTGCAATTCAGAAGGGATATTGGAATTGCATAAAATTGCAAAAACCGTTGTGACTATTACCAAAGAAACAGATGCGAATGTCAAAATACTCTGAATAAAGTAAAGATTTTTTTTAATTCCTAAAAAACATAAAAATATAAAAGTTATAATACCAAACAAGGCTCTTAGCTGTTTATCTGTAAACATATTTATTTCCTGCGGTTTTCGATAATTTTTTGATCTCTTTATTGATCTCGTCTATAAGAGGTTCGTAATTGAGAACGCTTTTCGGAATAGCACCACCGTAAACCCAAGCTTTCACTTGCGCTTTGGTACTAAAATCCGCATTTTCTGGTGTGGTATAATACTGGCCGCCATCAAACTTTTCACACTCTCTTGTGCCATCTTCATATTCGTAGAGGTTGTAAAAATACTCCTCTGCCCCATCCCCCCAAGGAACATAACCAACAGCTGTTGCAACAAACTCTTTTTGCATGGGTTGTTTACGGTTTTTTAAGAATAAATGTTTAAAAATGAACATGCTTTAATCCTAATTTTACCAATTGGTCTATTTGCCTCAAATTTGACCGTACAGAGCGTTTTATATTACGGATATGGTTTTCATCGTAAAATCTTTAAATCGCTTTGTAAGGTACCTTTTTGTCGATTTAAATGCATGTCTAATCGTAAAATGATCAGCGCTTTTCACTAGTTTACTAACCTGCAATGTTTTTCACTGTTCCCCCAAGACCATTTAAATTCCTT
>NZ_JBHIRU010000029.1:0-9052 GCF_042197425.1 Bartonella sp. AA126HLJHH | reverse complement strand
ATTTACACCTGTAAACAAGCCAAAGAAAACAACAATGGCACGAAAAATTCTCAAAAGAGAACTTTGGCGTAAAAATACACAAAACAATACAGATTGCCCCCGCTTTGCACTATTCATGAAGCATGATTTAAAAGAACTTCATGGAACCGCTAACAAGTCCACTCAAAACAGCCACTGCCCTATAACACTTTTAACAAAAGCACATGCCTCTGTAACCAAAGAAAAGTGACACCCAAAAACTGCTTTATTTTAACTGCTGAAGATCTCTCCCCCACATTTCTATGGAAAAACCTCTAAACAAAACTGTTTAGCCCGTCAATGGTTAATACATCAATATCCCCAGTTTAATGCTACAATATATTTATCAATAATTAGAGATAAATTCACTCTCCAGCTCCTCTAAGCCACTCAACACGCATATAAACGAGACATCATGCGATCAAGAACATCCTGTCGTCAAAAACCATCATAGAAAACAATAAAGAAACCTCTTTTAAAACTTTCTACTCAAATAGGCAAAACTCTCTGTACAGCGCATTAAGCAACCTTTCTCCAAAGATAATGATCTGAACAGAAGAGTTTTGTCCAGTGCTGTCAGTGTTGTCAGTTCTTTTTAGAGCCTATATTATTTTTTTAAATGAGAGAAAATTAAAAACATTATATTTCAATATGTTAGTATTTTAATGATACAACCTATATCGACAATACAACCTTAAATACAATCCATAATATATATTTGTCAGTTTGTGTCAGAAAATTAAACTGACAAAATAGACTATTTTAGTGACTCATAAAACCTATCAAAATACTCATTATGATATCTTAAAAGCACATATCAAATTTGTCTTTTTCCCATAAAATAAACAGAAAATTTCACTATTTTGCTGATCTTATCCTATGCCATGGGCTGTGGATAAACCGCATTTAAAAAACCTTTTGAAAAAAATTTATCCGCTTTTTAGCATTTTCCGAATTTTTCACACTATTCATTCAAAATGGATTTAATAAGCTTCATTTTTATTCTTTTGAAGAGAATTAATCAATAGAATATATTGTCATGGAGTTTATTCTTTATGCTTCGCCCTCATCATTATGATCATGAACATGTCTCTTTACGCTCTCTCTTGGAATATTATCGTCAACAAGCAAAATCACCCCGTGAATTGGGAACGCTGTTTGAAAATCTTGTCATGGCTTATCTTATGCATGACCCTCTCCATTTTGGACGATATGAAACGGTTGAGAGCTATTATGAATGGGCAACAGAGCGTGAAGGTTGGAATAAAAATGATATCGGCATTGATCTGGTGGCAAAGCTTCGCAATCAAGAGGGATATGTGGCTATTCAATGTAAGTTTTATAAAGCTGACCATCAGATCAGTAAAAAAGATATTGATAGCTTTATCGCTGCCTCTGGAAAAGACATCTTTAAATATCGTCTTCTCGTTGATACCACAGAAGTGGAATTAAGTGACAATGTGAATGCCATGATTAAAGGACAAGCGATACCCGTTTATCGTATTGACCTTCGTCATATGGAAAACAGTCGGATAGATTGGCAAATATTTGCAACAAAACAAGAAGTTCTTCTGAAATCAACAAAAGAGCCTCGTCCACATCAAGAAGAAGCCATCAAGAAAGTCTGTGAAGGGTTAAAAGAAGCAGACCGTGGTAAGCTGATTATGGCATGTGGAACAGGCAAGACTTTCACCAGTTTAAAGATAGCAGAAACCATAGCAGGAACAGGCAAGCGTGTGTTGTTTCTGGTGCCCTCGCTTGCTTTAGTCTCGCAAACGATCCGTGAATGGACAGCCGATGCACAAGTACCTTTGCGTTCTTTTGCTGTGTGTTCGGATACAAAAGTAGGCAAGCGTCGTAAAAACCAAGATGATATTGTTGGCATGGAAACATCAGATCTTGTGCTCCCTGCTACCACGGATGCCCAAGCCCTTGCCAAAGAAGCGCGTGAAAACCTAACAGATGCAATGACGGTTATCTTTTCAACTTACCATTCTATCCAAGTGCTTTCGGATGCACAAAAAGACCATGGGTTACCTGAATTTGATCTGATCATTTGTGATGAAGCCCATAGAACAACTGGTGTTGTGTTGGGAACAGAAAAGCATGAATCTGAATTTATCAAGGTTCATGACAATAGCATTATTCGAGGCAAAAAACGCCTCTACATGACAGCAACCCCAAAGATCTTTAGTGACAAGCTGAAAAGGAATGCTTTCTTATCCAATAACGTTTTGGTGTCCATGGATAATGAAAAACTCTATGGCAAACAACTTTATACTTACAACTTTTCACGTGCTTTAGAGGATAAGCTGTTAGCACCTTGTAAAGTTATCATATTAGTTGTCAACGAAGAAGAAGTAAGCCAATCCATTCAACATCTGATAACCGATAAGAATTATGAACTTATTCTTGACGATAGGACCAAGATTAATGGCTGTTATAGAGCCCTTACCAAAATGGATCTGAAACTTGATCTTAAAGATGACCCCAAACCCATGCGTAGAGCTTTAGCTTTTTGCAAAGATATTGAGACTTCTAAACGCATATGCAAAAGATTCAAAAAAGAAAAAGTGCAAGAATCTTTACGCGCTCTTCATAAAAACTATAAAGATACTCCTCCTCTTAACTGTACCCTTGCCCATATTGATGGAACCTTTAGTGCTAAAGAGCGTACAAAACAACTTGAATGGTTAAAGGAAGATGCGGGGGAAAATACCTGCCGTGTACTTACCAATGTACGCTGTCTTTCTGAAGGTGTTGATGTTCCTGCTCTTGATGCCGTTCTATTTTTACACCCGCGAAAAAGTCAAATTGAGATTATTCAAGCAATAGGACACGTCATGCGTCGAGCAGAGGGTAAAAAAAGAGGCTATATCATTCTACCCGTTGGGATACCCGCTGACATTCCGCCGGAAATAGCCTTAGAAAACAACCAAAAGTATAATATCATCTGGCAAGTTCTCAATGCTTTACGTGCTCATGATGATAACTTTAATAAAATAATTCACCATATGCACAAAAAACAAGACGTAAGCGATGCTCTTGAAATTGTTGCTGCTTCTCAAGAACTTGCGTTAGAAGATACGACCACGGTTATTGATGATTTACCTATACGCTCAAAATTAGAGTTTTCAGGACTTAATATTGGGTTAGCAACTTATGAATCCTCTCACACATGTGAAGAACAAGGTGAACTCCCCCTTTTTTCTAAATGTAAAGATGTCATTAAAACTGCTATTGTTAATAGATTTTACGACCCTAGCTATTGGAAAAAATGGGCAATAAATGTTGGTGATCTTGCTCAAACTCATATCACACGCTTAACTGAGGTTTTGACGAAATCAGAAACTGAAACACGGCGTGTGTTTAATGATTTTATGACCGAATTACGTAGTAATTTAAATACAACTATCTCCGAACAAAATGCGATTGAAATGCTTGCGCAACATCTTGTGACGCGTCCCGTGTTTGAAGCTTTGTTTGAGGGCAATGAATTTGTACAAAACAATGCCATTTCGCAAGCAATGGAAAAAATCTTAACAGAACTCGACAAAACCAATATCGAGGAAGAATCCAAAGAATTACAAGAGTTTTATGACAGCGTAAAGTTCCGTGCCTCTGGCATTACCGAACCACAGGCAAGACAAAATCTTATTATCAAACTTTACGAAGATTTTTTTACCAAGGCATTTAAGAAAACCACGGATAGGCTTGGCATTGTTTATACCCCCGTTGAGGTTGTTGATTTTATCATTCATTCTGTTGATGATGTGTTGCGTAATGAGTTTGGAAAAAGCTTGGGATCACGTGGAGTGTCTATTCTTGACCCTTTCACTGGAACGGGTACCTTTATCACAAGGCTTTTACAATCAAATCTCATAAAACCAGAGGATATGGAATATAAGTTCCGTCATGATATCCATGCCAATGAGATTGTTTTACTGGCTTATTACATAGCAGCCATTAACATTGAATCGACTTATCATAGTTTGAAGAAAGGAGAGTATATTCCTTTCAAACATATTGGTTTAACCGATACATTCCGGATGCTTGAAAAACAAGATCTGATGAGAGGTTTACTAGAGAAAAACAGTGAATATTTAGAACTTCAGAAAAACCTCAATATTGAAGTTATTTTTGGGAATCCTCCTTATTCAGTAGGGCAAAAAAGCGAAAATGATAATGCAAAGAACAGCCCTTATCCCATATTAGATGAACGTATCCGTAAAACTTATGCTGCTCAATCGAAAGTAACGAATATACGAGCACTTTATGACAGCTATATCCGTGCCATTCGTTGGGCAAGTGACCGTATTAGTAATGCTGGGGTAATAGGCTTTGTTTCTGGTTCTGGTTACATAGAAAAGCCAACAATGGATAGCTTACGAAAATCTTTAGCCAAAGAGTTTACGAGTATTTATGTGCTTAATTTACGGGGGGATATTCGTAAAAATATGTTAAGCGATGGGAAAGCTCAAGAAGGTGAAAATGTTTTTGGCAATGGTAGTATGACTGGTATTGCAATAACATTGTTTATCAAAAATCCCAATGCTTCCGGAGATTGTAAAATTTACTATCATGACATTGGTAATAATTTCACGACAAAAGAAAAACTTACAGCTCTTGAATACTTTGGTAGTATTGATGGCATTACACGTGAACAAAGTTGGCAAATGATCACGCCGGATGAACATGGTGATTGGATAAATCAACGTGATGAGAGTTTCAAAACATTCCTAGCCCTAGGTGATAAGAAAAGTCATGGTAAAAAGCTGTTTGAAAATTTTTCTCGCGGTATTATGACGAGTCGTGATGCTTGGACATACAACTCAAGCCCTGAAGCTCTAGCGAAAAACATGAGTAATATGATTGCCTTCTATAACAGTGAAGTGGAGCGTTTTAATGGTGTTTATACACATAATGACGGTAAAACAGGTACTAAAACTGTAGACAATTTTGTTAATGCCGATGAAAGTAAAATTAGTTGGAGTATTAATCTTAAGAAACATTTAACTAAAGGAAAGATTTTTGAATTTGAAGATACATGCCTTATTCAAAGTTTATATCGTCCTTTTACACAACAATGGCTCTATTATAATCGTGCCTTTAATGAAATGGTTGCTCAAATTCCATGTATATTCCCGATGGAACAAGCGGTTGAAAATAGAGTAATACAAGTGACAGGCGTAGGTGCAATGAAAGGTTTTTCTGTACTAATGAGTAAGGATTTACCTAATTTTGATTCAATAGAAAAAAGTCAATGCTTTCCAAGATATATTTACGAAGATACTACGGTCTCAAAAAGTAAAAGTGAGAAACAATCCCATTTATTTACAGAAGAAAGTAAAACAGCTGGTTTACAGAAGCGTGATGCCATTACGGATGAGGGATTAGCACATTTTAAAGCTGCTTATCCTAATGAAGCCATAACAAAAGATGATCTATTCTATTATGTTTACGGTCTACTTCATTCGGAAGATTATCGCACCCGTTATGCTGATAACCTCTCTAAAGAACTGCCTCGTATCCCTTGTGTAAAGAGTGCTGATGACTTTTGGAAGTTTGTAACCGCAGGGCGTGAACTGGGGCATTTGCACATAAACTATGAAACTGTAGAGCCGTATTCAGTAACCTTTAAAAAAGGTAATCCAAAACAAACAGAGATCTATAATCCCGAAAAATTTTATTATGTGACTGAAATGAAATTCGCAAAAGCAGGTAAAGAGAAAGATAAATCAACGGTTATTTATAACAGCAATATCATTATGACAGATATCCCTCTTGAAGTTTATGAGTATATCGTCAATGGCAAGCCCGCTCTTGAATGGGTTATGGAGCGTCAATGTGTAAAGACTGATAAAAAGAGTGGTATTGTGAATGATGCCAATCGCTATGCTGTTGAAACCGTTGGCAACCCTGCTTACCCATTGGAGTTGTTTCAAAGGGTTATTACGGTAAGTTTAGAAACCATGAAAATCGTTAAGAACTTACCCAAATTGGTATTAAGAGAAACTGAATAACTTATAAAGATGCTCATATAATGGGTATGATAAACGCATAAGGGGTATAGAGCTTATAACTATAATCTATACCTCTTTTGTTAAGTTGATTAGATACAATCCTAATATGCGTTATTCTAAAAATAAGGCTTTGTACTTTTAAACACTCTTATTGGGATTGCTTTAAGACTTTTAAGAAACCCACTCTTTAATAGAATTAGATTTTTTTACATTGCCTTTAAAAGATTATACCGTAATCTAAAATGATAGCTTTATTAACATCGACCTTGTGGCTAAAATTCGTGATTATGCTGCTATTTTCCTAACTCTACTTTGGGACTATAAGCCCCTCTTTGGCTAGTTTTTCAACAGTTGTTTCAGCAACGCTTACTATGAGATTAGAAAATGATGCAAAAGCATTTCCATCGCTATAGCCTTTTGCTAGCCATATGGTTTCTTTGTTTTTTGTATGGTGAATAAGATAAACACTAACACTTATGGCGGGCTTACTAATATTATATCCACCGGTCACATAACCTGGTGTCGTCTCAGTTTTTATGGTAGCAAAGTTTCCAAATCCCGAAATAGTACTTGTAGAGGTTCCCGGATGATATGTTGGCGGGATATACGTCTGTGATATAGCACGATTATCAACGCTAACTATTAGGAGTGCATCTGCGCCTTTATTTGTTATAATTTCCTCTTTCTCGTTATAGGAATAATTACGAGTTGGAGGGAAAAGTTCTAATCCTCTCAATATCTGTACATTGTATTTAACGAGGGATTTCTCAAAGGTGTCTTCAAGTTCTTTTTGCTCAGAAATAGACATGCCAACACCTCCTATGACCACCTTTTTCGTTTGAAATCGTCCCTTGTAGTTTGGATCAACAATTCCGTTCAAATGTGTTATAGGACCACAAGCTGTGAGTATTAACAAACAAAGTAAAATAAAAAACTTCATCATCATAAACCTTTGATTAATGCAAAAGTCTAATAATGTATTTATAATTCAAATTAAAGATACGATTTGAATTTTTAAATAATTTTTTTAGATTGTTTTGCAAAATTTATGAAATCCACTCTTAAAGTGAATTAGATTTTTTTACATTGCCTTTAAGAGATTATACCGTAATCTAAAATGAGTGCTTTATTGTTATCAAAAGCTTTGTTTAAAGAGAGTTATGTATATTCATTTTGCTTATAGGTTTTGAAGGTGTAAAAACCGTCAAAACCCCCTCAAAACGTATATTATTAGTTGAATTTATAGGTTGTGTTATCAATATGGGTTGTTTTTTAAAGGTCTGTAAAATCTTAACATATTGAAAAATAACGTTTTTACTTTTTATCGTTTTTTTACATAATAGCAGCAACCCTCAAAACTCAAAACCCCTTCAAAACTCATAACCATAATGATTTTGATAGCATTTCATATGAGTTACAAGCTATCTTTTGAAAGGCTTTAAAGGGTCATACGCTTTTCATAAGACACGTTTTAATGACTCACTAAAATGATCACTTTTGTCAGTTCAATTTACTGACACATAACTGACAGGTTTTAATCAATTCACATCATTGGTTATCTTTCAAGATTGTACTCTTGATATGGGTTATGTTTTAAAGATATTAAGCTATTGAAATATAATGTTTTTAATTTTTACTCATAAAAAAAATAATAGAGGGTCTTAAAAGGAACTGACAACACTGACACGGTCTATTAAAAGAGATTTTGCTCATCTCTATAATTATCAGTTTCTATTGAGATGTTTTCATAACAGTCTATAAATCGTAATTATCCTATTTATCGTTTCTCTTATGAAAATGAAAAATGATGCGGTGGCTATAAAGCATATAACAGCTATAGAGAATGCATAAAAACAGCAAGGTTTTATAATCATAATGCAAATGAATGCATTGGTTATAAAGACCATCTCTATAAAAAGCTGTTAAGTTGCAAATATGTTATAAACAAAATTCACAAAAAATTTAAAATTCATTTAGTGACAAAATTGATAGGTTATAAAGTTTAAAATACGCATCATGAGAGCGTTTCTAAATATTATAAATGTATAGATTCAGAAAATAACGCAATCATTTAAGAAAGCCAATAATATAGCTTTAAAAGCATATAAATATAAAAGAAGCAATTAATAGGCATAAGACATTATCAACACACAACGTATTTAAAAAATAAGAAAAAATATCAAAAAAGATAAAATATTATTTGACAATAAATACGTATTTTGTTATATAAATAATCAAGTGCTTAACAACACTAAACAAACAGCGGGTAGATTACGAAACAATCTTTCCCATCTTTTAAAATACTGACTGTCTTTTATGTTATGATTAGCATATAATGATTTTGTCGGGTGTGGTTACACCATACAATACTCTTTATGAGAAAAGTGTAACGACGGACTGTTTGCCGTGTTTGTTAGCACCCGGCGCCCTTCTGGGCTGTCAATAACAATATTATTCAAACAGGTTTTAATTATGACAAATATATCAAACAACACCCCCGTTATCTCTTCCATTTCAAATGAAACTGCATCTGTTAATAAACAACAGCCTGCAAAAAAATACGAATTTACAGGAGAGACAATAGAGGTTGGTGATTATACTCTTTATCGCATTCGGGCTTTAAGGGATTTTGCTAATATAAAAGCTGGTGATTTAGGCGGCTTTATACATAAGGTTGCAAATTTAGCTCATAATGGTGATTGTTGGGTCGGTGGCAATGCCATGGTTTATGGTGATGCTCGTATTTACGATAATGCCCATGTTTCGGATAATGCAAAAATTACTGGATCTGCAAAAATTTATGAAAATGCAAGGGTCTATGGCAATGCTAGCGTGCATATTAGAGCTGAGGTTTATGGCAATGCGCAAGTATATGAGAACGCATTGGTTTATGGTGATATTTTTGGACATGCTAAAGTGTATGGAAATGCAAAAATTTATGGCAAGTTTCTTGATAAAACTAGAATTTATGGCAATGCTGAGGTTTATGATAAAGCACGTGTTTTAGGAAC
>NZ_JBHIRU010000028.1:0-9651 GCF_042197425.1 Bartonella sp. AA126HLJHH | reverse complement strand
CCCCGTAAAAATAGCCCCCGAAAATCGGGAACATTAAACGTCGTGGCGCCATCCCCTTCTCCCCACGTCGTCCCTATCGCACAAAATAAATCCCAATAGACAAGCCGCGGATAAGCCTTCCCATCACATGGCAACCAACCATCCGGCAAACGCTCCATTGCAAAAGGACCAATAAAACCAGACGGTAGGCGTTTTAAAGAAGAAACTTTCTCTCTTGTTGGATTGAGAATTTGCCAACCACTTATCTCTTCATCGTAAATAACGGTATAAAGACAGCCATCTTGTATCTCTCCTCCCGATAAGGCTAATAAACCGGTTTCTGTCGCCTTATAAACGGGCTTACCGGCTAAATTATTTAAAGCAATTGTTGTCGCCCCAACATTCTTTCCCTTCGCTTTAAAACAAACCGATATGCCATTCTTATACTCTAAAAATGCCGATTGGCTTAGAAGCCTTATTACGCTCGTCTTTTGGTTATTATCAACCGTTACAATCCCTTCAAGCACGCCGCCCGTATCCGATAAATACTCACTTATCCTTTGCATCATAAAACGAGCGCTATTATTAACCGTGTTAGGATGCTGTCCCTCTGACCAATTAATCAAAGCATCAGCACCACCATTCTCAGATGCCGTTAAAGACCAATCATAAATCGTGGACATCTGAACCTCACGTCTTGATTCCAAACACAACACTCATATTAATCGGACGCGTCTCACTTGCACCTGAACGAGCCCAAACAACATCACGCATATGAAGGTGGGAATGGGGAAAGGCTAGCTTATGGTGCACGCGTATATCCTCTGCCCTCACACCCAAACGTTCGGCAAGCTTCAATCTTTGCTGGTCATTCAACACATATCCCCAGATGATCGTCAAATCACCATACCAACTCTCTTCCTCATCTTCATCATTCAAAATCGTAAAGGATTGACCCCCGTGATCATGCTTTCTCATAGCGTCATTTTGTAAAGTGCCAAGATAACGAAAGCGGTCTATCTCGCGGTCATCATCAACACCTCGTAAAAAAACACCACGCAAATCTGGAACGTTAAACTTGTTCCAAGTATCAGCTCCACCCCATCTGATCCCTATTGCATCATAAAGAGCAGGATAATCACTGCGCAAATAAGCCTTCCCATCACAGAGTAACCAGCCCTCTGGCAAAACTTGCATCCCAAAAATCCCTATCGTCCCCGTAGGATAAACGGGAATAACCGGTTCTTGTGATAAAGAAAGAGGCGTAGGATTTAAAACTTGCCAAGCATGATCCCTATAAACCAATGTATAAATGCACCCTTGTTGGATTTCACCTCCAGATAATGCACGAATGCCTAATTCCGTCGCCTTATAAACAGGTTTAGCGGCTAAATCATTCAAGGCAATTGCGGTTTCCCCAATATTCTTACCTTTTGCTTTAAAATATATTGATATCCCATTCTTATATTTCAAAAAATGCGATTTGCTTTGAAGTCTTATCAACGTCGTCTGTTGTTCAGCATCAACCGTAAAAGTGCTTTCAATCACACCACTCGTATCGGATAAATATTCACGCACACGCTGCATCATCATACGGGCGCTGTTATTCACGCTGCTAGGGCGCTGTCCTTTTGACCAATCAATCAAATCATCACAATAGGCATTCAAGGAGGCATTTAAAGACCAATCATAAATCGTCGACATCTTACACCTCATGTCTTAATCGCAAACAGAACACTCACATTTACTGGACGCGTCTCGCCCTCACCAGTGCTCTCCCAAACAACCTCTTGGCTCTCATCAAGAGTATAAGGACTTGCAACGTGACTCCTTAAATTCTCACGCTCTATACCCATAAAATTCGCTATAGAGCTCCCCCCAAACAAGCCTAGACGATAGCCTAATACATCCGTCGTATTCCCATCCCAAAAGTTTTCGTTGCTGGTAAAATGAGACATCGAAAGGCTCTGTCCTTGATGTTGGTGAGACTCGATTAAATCTGTTTGCACACTGGCAAAAGAACGCCAAGGGTCTAAATTGCGCCCTCCATCAAGCCCCCGTAAAAACATCCCTCGAAAATCTGGAACATTAAACGTTGTAACGCCATCCCCCTCTCCCCAAACCGTTCCTATTGTCTCAAATAAATCACGATAATCACGACGCAAATAAGCCTTCCCATCGCAAATTAACCAATCCTTTGGAATCCCGCGCATTCCAAACGTTCCTATAAAACCCGTGGGATAAAGACTGCTTTCTTCTTCCAAAGGAATAGAGGTAGGATTAACAAGATGCCAATGATCTCCATTATAAATCAAGCTATAAATGCACCCTTGTTGGATTTCCCCTCCCGATAATGCACTGATGCCTAATTCCGTCGCCTTATAAACAGGTTTAGCGGCTAAATCATTCAAGGCAATTGCGGTTTCCCCAATATTCTTACCCGTCGCCATAAAGCGCAAAACGATACCATTCTTATACTCTAAAAACTGTGAAGTGCTTGCAAGCCTTATCACACTCGTTTGTTGGACATGATCATTTGTAACAATGCCTTCAAGCTCTCCACCCGTGTCTGACAAGTATTCCTTTACGCGCTGCATCATCACACGGGCGCTCGTATTCACACTGCTAGGATGCTGTCCTTCGGACCAATCAATCAAATCATCTACGCGCGTATTATCCGCCGCTCTAAGCGACCAATCATAAATCGTTGACATTTCTCGTGAATCCTAGTTTCTGTAAAACGGTCCGTAAAACGCCCGCATGAATTGCGTCATCAAAGGATTATCATCATCACTCTCTTCTTCTTCCGAAGCTTCTTCTTGTGATGCTAATAATGCCCTTAAAACCTCTAACAAGTTGTCTCTATTTCTAATGCCACCATGCGCTGTAGGACTTGCTCTATGAGGCTGCCCCCCATACATCTGTAATACACGGTTGACAAAATCACTTGCACGCATAGCGTTGTTACCACCATTCAAACCTACCGCATTGCTCCCAACAATTTGCGCCGCATTGGCATGGGGATTTTGAAGAAGCCGCGCGGCTCCCCCTGCCCCTTGTTGATGTGCTAAATACAATTCCGCTTCACTAGGCGCTCTCCCCAACAGACGGCTTAAATGATTGCGATTATCAAGCGTCAAGCGCCCCATGGCATCTGCCGCTTGCATGGGGTCAAAACGATCCTGCAAACCATATTGTTTGGCGGTGCTGTCTATAAATTGATACAACCCACCCGCAGAAGAACGGGGATTCCTTGCATTCGGATTGCCTCCACTTTCAACTTGCGCAACACGGTATAAATAACTCTCTGGCAAACCATAATGCGCTGCCGTTTGCCGTATCGCTTGATTAACAGAAGGACTATAACGGGTCATTTCGCATACTCTATTGAAGCACTAGGACCTAACCCTTTTGCTACAGCTCTAGAAACAATCTTCAAGCCTTCATCCGTTATCACACCGGCTTTATGCCACTTCAAAGCACTTTGAATCAATTTGGCAATTTCATTGCGCTCCATTCCTTTAACGCCAAAAGTTGCTAACTTCGCTATACCGCGCTCTAGCTCTTGTCTTGCCCGTAGCGCCTCTGGAGCATTCGGGTGGAAAAATATGTTTCGTGCTAATTTTAGAGATTCAGTTGGCCAATGCAAAAAATTTGAAAAATTAATTCCATCAAAAACAGAAAACTCAGGAGTGCCTTCAAATTTGCTAAAAGCCTCTTTTGCTGCATCAGAATAGAATTGCTCCTGATCTACTGCCTTTTTAAAAGTAGAAAACCGTTCCGGTCCTATGGTCCTTTCAAGATTCTCAGACGCAAGATTTTGTTTTAAAAGTTTAGAAAATTCATTAATAGGGTCATCACTTTTTCTGAGTAAATCATCTAAGGCATTTCTCATACCCATCTGATAGGTATTATTTTGTTTTGTCCAATTCCCTTTAGAAAGATTTTCCTTAACTGCATCCCTTTCAATACTCTTTTCAAGTTTCGTGCCTAGAGCTTGTCTACCCTTCTCAAAACTATCTGCAAAATTTTTGAATTTTGCTGCACTACCACGCGCTGCTTGATAAGTAGGAGAGATTTGATCCATTATTTTTACTAAATCTTGTTTGAGGATTTCGTATCCTAAAACCTTCTGGTTATCGCCATGTTTCTTACTTTTTTCGATTAAATCATCAAGAGACTTCTTGGTTTGATCTAATAACTCTATCGTAGGTTTATAGTTTATACTGCTAAACTTTCTATTATAAAATCGTCTAGGATTTATACTGAGGGGGTGTTCCTCTAAAGTCTTAACAGCTTCTTTGAGAGCTCTTTGAAACCCTTTATTCTCAAAAAAATTATTAAGAGCTGGATAATGTTCTTTTCCTATTGGAATTTGCTTCGCTTGTTCATAGAGATGATCATGAGCCTCTTTTCCTTGCCGTTTAAGTGTCCTGCTTAAAATATCGCTATGCTGGTATGGAACAATCGTCTGCTCCATCATATCATCAAGACGTTGAACAGAACCGCCTAATCTTTTCTCATGCGCTTGTTTCAAGAGATTATAAACATCTTCATTTGTTTTAGACGCATTCCACAAAGTCTGTCGTAGTTTTTCATTAATATCTGTCAAAAATACTTCCTGAGGTTCTGAGCTAAGACGTTCCGTGATCTTTTGGGTTTTATTATCGTAAAGTTGCTTGGCAACTTCTCGCAAAGCTTTATTTGAAACCTCTTTACGAGCAGGATTAAAATAATTCCTCACGACAGGAGGTGACTTTAAAGCATTTCCTAAACTACGAACTGCCTTAGAAATACCCATACCTCCTAAAGCAGCAACCGGCGTCAAAACTGCCCCACCAACACCACCGGCTAATGCCGAATTCACCGTATCATTGTAACCTTTTCCTGCACCAGAACCATGTAAAGCTCCAGAACCTGCCCCAACAATAGCTCCCCTACCTAAACTTCCTAAAGTCGAGCCTGCTCGCAAAAAATTTAATGCGGGAATACCCAAAGATGCTAATGTTGGTAAAATCGAACCAGCAATATAAGCACCAGAAGACAACCATGGATATTTCTCTTCCAAGGCTTTTTGGTAAGCGCGTTCCTTGGCTACTCTTCTGTTATAAACCTCTACTGCTTTCTTATCACCACGCCAATAATCCGTAAAACCTGC
This sequence comes from Bartonella sp. AA126HLJHH, assembly GCF_042197425.1. Taxonomy (NCBI): domain Bacteria; kingdom Pseudomonadati; phylum Pseudomonadota; class Alphaproteobacteria; order Hyphomicrobiales; family Bartonellaceae; genus Bartonella; species Bartonella sp. AA126HLJHH. The sequence continues at coordinate 4,514 of NZ_JBHIRU010000028.1, read as the reverse complement.
TTCATTCGCCGCTTGTATCTCATCACTGTACCCTGCTGTAAGACCAGATGTACCATGGCTTCTAACAGCATCCCACCACGTAAGATCTTTATCATCAAATGCAAAATCTTTGAATGTTTCTTGAGTATTTGGAATATCTTGAACTGGACCAATTACTTTATATTTCCTAGCCCACTCAGGGAGACGTGATTTATCATAATCCTTAAGTTCAGGATAATTTGTTTCCTTTTGAACATCTTCAGCAATACCAATAACCTTATACTTTCTAGCCCATTCAGGAAGAAGTGACTTATCATAATTCTTAAGTTCAGACATGAAACACAACCTATTTTCTTATAGTCATTCTTTTACCATCGGCATCAATAACAATAAAATCTGCTCCTTTCGGTAAGGCTTCAATTTCTTCTGCACTTTTTACTACAGGCGCATTTGCACTATGTCCTTGCTGTGGAGCTTTAGAATGCGACTGTGAGGTAACCTTATCAACACTCTCTTGCGTTAATTCAATGCTGCTGTCTTCTAGCAATTTCAATACGTCTAATTTCATCTTAGCCAAAATCTGATGGATTTTTTTCAACCTAAACAAGAGCTCTTTATGACCCAAGTCGTACTTTATCTCTCCTAAATAGCTCTTTAAGATATCAAGCTCTCTTTCTGTAAGATTACCAAAACCAGAAGCACCATTGCGTGAATACCGTCTCATCGTTTCTAAACGGTCAATACCTATACGGTTTTTAATGGAATCAAGCAGTGAACGCATATCACGGTGTTGAGGAACCTTAAAAGAAGCTTGCCAATCAGCAAGATTTCCCGTAGCCCAATCACCATTCTCTTCTATATAATTCATAAAACGTTCAATGTCATGGAGTGTATTACTACTGATAGCTTCACTATTTTTAAGATCTATTGTTTCTCGTAGGCGGTCCATTTCTTCTTTAGATCTAGCATCATAACCGCCGTTCACTTTTTGTAATAGAAAAGCATTCAATGCATCTTTATTCCCAGCCATGAACCGCGCCTCTTCTTCACTGTACCCTTTAGATTTTAGGTATTCGACGGTCTGATTAACCTGTCCTCTTTTTTCTCTTTCCATATCACCACGACGAAGATTCATAGCTGCATTCGCTAAACTTTGTGCTATCGTCCCATCTGATAATGCATAACCAATCCCATAATCTGATAATCTTTGTAAAAACTCAGGACTACGCAAGTAATCCCAAAAACTCTGTTGAGAACCAGCATCTTGGTGAGGAACAGTACTCTGTTGTGGCTGTGCAAACTGCTGTGGTTCTACAGGTGAAATCGGTTCGGGTAACTGAGACCGCTTTGGTTGCAATGATGCCAAATCTGAAGTTTCAATTGCATTAGGCAAAGGTTCCATATCCTTCGATAAATCTAAAGGGTTTGGTTGTGAACCAAAGGTCGCTACTGGTAAAGAAGGAACTGAAAACGGTACATCTGGTTTTCTGCCTGCCGATCTTAAAGACGAACTTACATCTGGTAAAGGTGAAGTATTTTTAGCTAAACCTAAAGGATTTGATTGTGAACCAAAAGTTGCTATAGGGGAAGAAGGGGTTAAATAAGGTAAATTATTTGCCTGTTGTTTGGCGTCTTCTAGATCGTTGAAACGTATACGTGGTACATATTGGCTCATTACATGCATAGACTTAAGAAGTCTTGATAACATGTTATCGTTACTATTTTGCATAACTACCTCACTTTTTTCCTGCAAAATTAGCAATACTAGCTAAAATCCCTATAGCGTTCTTCCAAGGGTCGTTGCCTTGCATCATAGAGGCTGTATTATTATTCGTCGTTGTACCGTAGTTCCTTGCAAAGCCATGACCGGCGTTCATAAGCATATTCAACTTATTCCAACCGCTATTGTCTTGCTCCAGCCAACGTTCACGATTGGCATCAACAACTCTCTGATTGTAATTATCAAGCACACCTCCCCCCTGTATGGCATTGGAATAGGCATTGCCATAACCCTGTAAGAAGTTATTTGAGGCTCCCAACTGATTTTGATTGGCTTGGTCTATCAGTGAATTCGCTTGCATCATGCGGTCCGCATCACGATTATACTGGTCTGCTGTAGCACTTGTGGACAAAGCACCAAGTTCATTTGCCAATACACCTGCATGTGCACCGGACCCATAACGACCCGCACCTGCAAAAGAGCTGTTAATCGTATCTCTTACACGGTCTAAGCTATTTTGAAGGGCGGCATTAAAAGACGGATTCTGTCCAACCATACCACCAGAAGCCATATGTCTAAGATTCATGGCTGCCGACGTTGGATTATAGATTGTATTCATCAAAGAGCGATTTTGATAATGATGAGGGACACTCCCAAGACCACCTATGGCTTGGGTGGTTTGAGCACTTAACGGCGCAACACGAGGTCCTCCATACACATTACCCCCAATCCCTGTGTCATACATGTTATACGCATCTGCACCCCCACGCTTAAAGACATTCTGCATCCAAGCGGGAGGAGCGCTTGTCTGCACCTGCTTTTGTTCTGTTGTTGTCGGTGTCTTGCTCCCCATGTTACAATTCCTTCCTGTAATAAAGCATATCTATGCTGTAACCTTGCTTGTCCAATGCACGTTTCCAACCCAAACGACCCAAGATCTCCATTTCAGAAGCCCCATTCTCACGCGCCCAATCCTCTACAACTTGCAAATTGTCAACTTGATCAAGAACGCCCTTCCCACTACATTCACAAATCAGAGCGCGTTTCTTTCCTAAAACTGTCTGTTGTATCTGGGTCGTGACGACCGCTAAAAATCGCTCTTCATCATCCAAAACAAGCCATAACTGTTTCTTACCACTGCAAATAGATTCAATGAGTTCTCGCAACGTAATTTCATGTTTGAAACGCTCTACATACTCTCTAAAAGATGCAATGATTTCTTCAAGATAAGGGGCTATACGCTCTATATCCCAAGAACTGGTCAAAAAGACTTTTGCCATTACCCTCTACCAAAAGGACGTAAATCCACATTAAAACCCGTAATCATCGTCCAAGGTTCATTCTTAGGAATGCGTAATTTAAACCGGTGATAACGATTGCGTGAACGACCGTGATAAGCGCCCGTGACATACGAACACACCCTCTCCTTGTGCCATGTGATCGGTGTCTGATTATTGCGAAGCCGACGCTCTCCAATGCTTAAAAGACCTTCCGTCGTATCAACTTCGGCAAACATCTTCGTAATAAAGTTAAAACTTCCATCCGGTGCCCCCATCTCTTGCGAAACAACCGTTGCCTCCATCGGGGCTCCTGTAAACATAACAAGCCGATTGTTTTCATCAAAAGCACCAAGCATTGGAGCGCCACTTTGCCAACGGGGGCTGTCTAAAGAAGCCGGCAATGCCTCAAGATTGAGCGAAATCTCATCTAACTGTTCTAAAGTATACCCTGTTGTAAACACTGGAAACAACGTGAAAAGCTTTCCCTGTAGTGTCGACCATTTCTGTAAACCCCAATCATAAACAAAGGTGGTTTGTTCGTTATTGCCACTCTTTAAGGACCAATAAATCCGGTTATCAATGGGGTCTATAACTCCTTGCATCTCATCAAGAGCAAACTTATCAAATGTTTTAAAAACCGTTCTATCAACCTTTTCAAAGCCTATCGGTAAAAGTTGACCATCTAAACTCATCTGATAAAAACCACCATCACCTGCAAAAAAAGCGTCACTCCCTCGACATGCTATAGAGGACGCACTACGGGCTCCGCGCTTGTCTTGTATCTTTTGAAACGTAAACACAATCTTAGAACCCGCAACAAAGGTTCCTGCATAAATAGCAGAACGCATAAAAATGAGGGGATTAGTCGATTCCGTAGACCCTTGAACATATTCTCCATCCGGAAAATCTTGAAAATCGCAATCTTTCTGCTTAACTGTCCAATGGGTTGCATCTTCCAAACCAGACCAATGAATGCGATTGGGGTGATCTGTCAATTGCATCAAACAAACAAAAGGTCCCCAAACCTTCACCAAGCCTGCTTTCGGCGGATTGCCTCCTAAATCTTCAAATCGTTCAGAACTATGGGTGTTAAAAACTTGTGGTTTATCATTTTTATTGACCGCAATAATTCTTTGACCAAACAAAGCGAACGACCATTGATTATCTTCATGCGCATGATAGGTCACACCACTTTGGCTTATGTCTTTCCAACCCTTCGTTTGACTATCATAACTGTAAAGCTTTTGCTTGCCTCCTACGATTATCTTAACACCATTACCGCTTCTAAAGGCGATTGAACCCAAGGGCTTTTCTTCCAAAGGATTAGAAACAACCATTGCACTAGGCATGGGTATGTAACCGCCATCTGCCGGTAAAACATTCACAAGGCTATCCGTAAAACTGCCGTTGACAACCGCAACATCTGGTCTGTAATCGGCTACTGGAAAATAAACCATCTTAAAAATCCGTTGGTATTATTCTGGTCACGTTATGACGTTGAGACGTCTCTGCACGCAATTCATGCAACTGTTCGT
>NZ_JBHIRU010000027.1:0-10298 GCF_042197425.1 Bartonella sp. AA126HLJHH | reverse complement strand
TTTCATGCTTTAAAACATCTACCTGTCTACCTTTAAAGCAAATACATAAAAAGCTGCACGCATAGTGCAGCTTTTTTTGTAAATTCTTCTTAATCACTCTAAAATTCAGCCCTCTTATTTAAAATGCTCTTTGCAATCAACATAACATTTGACAAAAATAAAATCCATATTAAGAGGAAATAAGTGGTAGTTTTTTTATTTTGGTCATCATTGTTTTTCTATCAACTATAAGGGGGGAAATATATGAATATTTCACTTAATAAAGTAAAAAATGTTATTGAATTGGCTGCTGATGAAGTTGTGCCAACTATAATGCTTGATAAGTATGCACAGCGTAACGATACTCAAATTTGTCAAAATGAGCTTGATGTGAATGGTTCGTTAGAAGTTTAATAATGTATTGTTGATACAGATCTATTTACATATCTAACTTTAAAATTAAGTATATTTAAGTGCATGTTTCAGTTATTTTCAGAGAGCTTTTCTCAAAAGATTTGGGCTAAGCAAGCAGCTGAATTATCAATTTCACACATCCCTTTCGGTGAAAGGGATGTTTTGAATGCTTTAAGACAATACGCTCTACATCCTCATAAACTCTTAGCTCTTAATCCTAAATCCGAAGTAGTAACAGTGGTTAATGGAGTGCGGAGTCCACGTACTCTTTCAAACTTTCTTGTTTTAGATACGGATAGAACTATAGAAGAATATACTGCCCGCGTTGACCAATATGCCGAAGGACAAGAATGGGCGGTCATGTATTATGGATTATACGCTGCAACCCCTGTTCTATGGGATGTGGCAAAACAGTTTTCAGATCAATTAGCTCATTCTTTAGGTTTTAGGCCTGGTGGACGCGTAGATATTGACTGCTTCATCGGCCGATATTCCTCCACCCATGTTGGGATACATGTGGATCACGCTCATAATTTTGGTTTTACTCTACAGGATGGCAAAACAATGTTTGCATGGCCCAGTACACGAGAAGACCTCCAAGGGCTAAAATATCCTGAATATGAAGCGCATAAATTAACAGCAATTGCGCTGCAAAACCGTACAGACCGTGTTGCCTACTTTCCCCATGATGCTTTCCACGTTGCTGAAACTGGAAAAAATATCGCAGCAAATATCAATATTGCTTTTTGGGAAACAGCACACGATGCACAACATCATAAAAATTATGTCACGCATTTACTCCATCTTGATGATCGAACGCGACATGATATCCGCGCATCAGGAAGAGCAAATTTAAACCCTGATAATGCTTTTCAACACTCTGCACTAAACTCCGCCATCGCAAATGGTACCTTAAAACGCCATATGCTGGTTTCTCAATTAATTTGTGATACAAGTTCACGTTTATGCATCGGTCGCCCCCTTGTTGGCGTCTCCGAAATTGAAAATGGAATCACTCTTCGCCCACCTGCAACCCTGCAATGGGTGCCCTTAACTGAAACAAAAGAACTGCTCATCGCAGCAAACGGACATTGTGCAAGCTTTGAATATAGCTCTCATCTAGAGCATTTCCTTTCTCAACTTTCATCAGGAAAAAAACTAGATCTAGTAAAATTAAATGATACCCCATATAAATATGCACAGCAGGAAATTTTAAAAGCCGTAAAAGCCTTGGCATCTTGGGGAGCATTGTGACAAAGAAAAAATCCATAATTTTGTCCAAAACAGGGCTTTTCTTCGTTTTAGGCTTGAGCAGTTTTGCTGATGAAACCACTCAAGTCACACTTATTCTAAACTTAGCAAAAAACACATCCTCCATTTCAATGCTTCTGTTAGCAGGATTTATCGGAGCAATTTGTGCGGGACCTATTGCTCCGCATCTTTTGCATCACTTCAAACCTGCACGAACAGTGCCCATTATTTTATTATTTCAAGCAATATTCGTAGCTATAGCTGCAATCGCCAACCAGTTTTGGCTTTATATTGCCCTTTCTTTTGCACTGGGCTGTGCTGGTTCACTCTTTTGGTCTGCTATGCTTGTTACTGTGCCTGAATTGGTCAACAATGATCACCAACTAGATCGCATCAACCGCATTCTCCAAACAGTTCGTAATCTTGGCTATATTGCAGGACCACTGTTAGGGGGCGTGTTGTATGGAATATCAAACGGGCAAAAAGGGCTCTTTGCACTTTCCATCATGGTTCTCTGTGCAGCCTTTATCACTCTCTTCTGTTTTAAAAGTTTAAAAATACATACGCAAACAACAAACACAACACAGCAAAGCAAAAAAGGGCTAGACCTAAGAGTCCTCTTGCGTAAAAAAAATGTGGTCTATGCTCTTTCTCCCCTCATCATCACCATCATCCTTACCTCCACTCTAAGCGTATTGCTGATTGTTCGTATACGCACTGAACTAAACTTACGCGGAGAAGTCTATGGAATGATTGCAAGTATGTCGAGCCTCGGACTCGTGGTTGGTCCACTTTGCTTCTCCAGCCTTCTCCACCGCCTTGGTAATGCAGCGGGAGCATCACTAGCTGCCGCAACCATTGGCTTTGGAATTTTTTGTTTATCCCTAACACATATCATATGGTTGATGATGTTATCATCTTTCATCCGTGGAGGTGCTAACGGCGTGCAAAATGCTCTAATGGCAAGTTTTATGATGAAAGCCATCCAGAAAGAACAACGAAACAGTCAAATGCCCGCCTATATTTTCATCCTACAAACAGCCGTGTGCATTGGTTTTATCAGTGCAGGTTTTGTAAAAGTGCACCACACCCAATACACACTCCTTATCATCAGCATCGCCACAATGATCGCAGGCATATTAGGTTTTATCTTGAACAGTGCCGTACAAAAAAAAGGAATATGATAATGGTTAACGGACTTTGCTATCTTTGCTCTCAAGCAAACCATACACCCCAAAAGGACATGACAATCACCCCTCGATAAAATCGTTGTATCTCCCATACAACCCCACACCAACCAATAAGACTTTGATGAACCACTCTTGAGTGTGGAAGAGCTAACAACCATTCCCAAAATTTAGTTTATAGCAAAATAGAAACCGGTTTAACATCATGCAACAAGATCCTATAGGCTTAAACTTTTACAATGGAACAGGCGGCTATGTGTGGCAACTGGCAGACTATATGCGACATGATTGTCATGAGAGCTCCCACACACTTGAATTGCAAAAACCAACGCCGCCCATAGCCATCAATTCTTTCGCTGTCTACCCAAGTGAACTCAATCCTTTATCACGCGTTCAATGGGCAAAAGATGTACAAATAATAAAAAACAAACCAGCACTCATTGGCAAACGGCAAATACAACCCATCACCATTGTTTCTACAAAAGGAGCGGCATTTGGCGGATTCGACTTTCCCACATTTGAAGCACTTCGTGAAGGCTGCCTTGTCCAATCACTGAGGGAAATACAATTCAATGGTACTCTTCTTGCCTCTGGAAGTCTTTTGATATCACTTTTACGACACGGTCTCATCGAAACAGATCAAAAAGCATTTTCAGAAAATGATGCAACCGCTCTTTTACGAGAGCCAACATGTATTATCATAGATTCTTCTCTTGGCAGTCTTGCCATTAATCAACTCAATGGGCGTACAATCCGGCTTCATGAAAAAACAAAACATCTCTTGAAGCAAGCCACCACACCAATACGTATTCAATATCCGCTAGAGGATTCAATAAAGTTTTTTATAAAAGCAGGAATGCTACGATTGGTAAAATTATAAGGATAAAAAGATGCAGCTGATAAGACCTGGCATGGGAACAGAAAATAGTGCACAGCTCATTTATGCGCTTATTCAAATGGCAAGACCGCGCACAGTCATTGAAATCGGTGCTGGTGATAGTACGCGCTTGATTGCTAAAGCACTGCAAAAAGCAAAACAAGCATGGCAACAAGATAAAAAACTTTTAGAATCTTCCACCTGGGAAGAGCGCACAGCTTTGCTTGATCCTTCAGGAATCCTTGAGAATTACGAACCTCGGCTTATCACCATTGATGATTTTACAGTCGAAGGTCAATCAGCCGAAGAAGCATGGCAAGAACTGCTTCAAGGCGGTATTGAAAAAGATACTGTAACATTTATCCATGAGAATTTTTTCTCTCTTGATGATGAAACGCTCAAATCTTGGGGACCAATAGATTTTGCTTGGCTTGATGCTGGTACTCCCGCAGATGATGTGCGATTTGTTATAACCCTTTGGGAACACATCACCGCGGGTGGTTATCTTTGTCTACATGAACCAACCATAACAACAACAATTGCTCTCAATGGCGAACAGCGGGTTCGACGCGTCAGAACTCCTTTGTGGGAAGAAATTCTCTACCGGCTTGATGGCTCCTATGAAGCTTTAACACTCCCCGAAAACCACAAATATCGCCAAAGTGGTCTGGGGATTATTCGCAAACGCACCCCAGCCGAACAAATTGTACGCGCACAATCGCTCCAAGCAGAACTCATAGAAATCAATGAAATTCCCATTCGCAATGATCTTTTGCCCATGGGGAAAGAAACCCTTCACAAACGCAGCACACGCAATTCACTGATCTCTGCCATGACCTCACCGACACTGCGTACTGTTTATGCCGCCATTATCCTTGGTGCAAAAAATCTTACTGATATCCTCAAACATGTCGATTCAGATGCCAAAAACATTCACAAATCCATCAATCGCCTTTTGAATCTCGGACTTATTCACAACACAACAGAAGGATTTCAAGCCGAAGAGACAGTGTGGAAAATGCTAGAAAATAAACATGAGCGGAATAGGGAAAATTTAAGCGACCGCCATTTAGAAACAGAAGAGATGCTATCAAAAATTGGTGAAGCCTTTCAGAAGGACAAAATCTATAGCGAAACGGAAGTTTCCAAGATATGCAACCTCTTTACGATAGACTTTGCCCGATTACGACGCACTCTTGTTGAGAGAGGTTTTTTACAACGCCATGGAGGCAAATATCAACGCATGCGCTAAAAGAGATTTGAAAAATGATTAGCGAACTCTATCGTTTTTCTTCTCTATTTCAAGAGAATGAATAACCTTCCACTAAAAAAATATAATTTCATTAAAAGGTTACAAAATCATTCATCCCATTCATATGTTGACAATCTATGGAGATGAGATTAGCGTGCTCTCTTCGCAAGAGATGCAATGGGGAAGAACAAGAATGCGGGATGCCAATTGGTTATCAAATAGGATTAGAAATAGTCAAAATCATCAGGAGAAGATATGGAATCAAGGTCTCAATGACCTTACGATTGTTGCACGAACATCAGGGCGCGGTATTGTTGCTAAATCAGGAAAGACTTATATTGATTTTATGTCATGTTCGTATCTAGGGCTAGAACGTCATCCAGCGTTAAGTGATGCTGTAAAGTCTTCCGTAGAGAGATTTGGTGTGCAATATGCAGCTGCGCGAACGCGTGCGAAATGTATATTATTTGATGAGCTTGAGTTAAAGCTAAACACCATTTTTCTTGATTCCCACTCTGTCATATTTAATTCCGTAGGTGCAACCCATCTTGCAGTTATGCCCATATTAGGTTCAGGAGAACTTCCAGGATATCCTATAACAGCAAATGGTGTTGTATGGATTATCGATAAAGAAACGCACGCATCAGTGCAAATTTTACGTGGTATACTTGAACAATTTGGAAATTATATAAGAATCCCATTTAAAGATATTGCAACACTAGAGAAAAAACTACAGGAAAGTGAATTACAAAATAGAACGCCTGTTTTGATATCTGACTCTCTCGGTTCTATGGGAGGAGCAAATGACGTTAAAAAATTAACCAAATTAGCAAAACTCTACGGTGGATATTATTATGCGGATGATGCACATGGCACCTCAATCATAGGAAAAAACGGCTGTGGTTATACACTTCATTTATTAGAAAAATACGAAGAGAATCTTATTTTAATTTCTTCTTTGTCAAAAGCATTTGGCTCTCATGGTGGTTCAGCATCATTTAGCAACAAAGAAGCTGCATCGTTTATTAAGAAATATGCGCTTAATTATATTTTTAGTGGCCCACCTTCTCTCCCAGGAATAGCAGCTTGCCTTGCTTCTGCAGATATTCATCTTTCACAAGAAATTAACCAACTTCAACGTGAACTGCATAAAAATATTTCTTATTTTGATCAAAGAGTCTCCAACATTGAGGTACAGGAACCGCTAAGTCCCATTAGATCTATCTTTATGGGTGCTGAAGACAAAGCGATAAGTGCCTCATATAATTTAAGAAAGCGCGGTTTTTTGGTTACAGCGGCAATGTATCCAACAGTGGCTAAAAAGAAAAGCATTATTCGCGTAGCGATATCAGCAGCACACACTAAACATGACCTCGAAACATTTGCAGCAAATATGAATGAATTGACAGAGCTTTCCTCTGCTTACTGAGATCATAACAGCTTATAAAAATGCGTCCGCAATATTACAATTAAAGCCTATGGCTTTGAAACCAACACATAGAAAAGATTTCTTCTAAATCATGCAAACGCAACTAAAACCACAAGACCGTTTTAATCAGCTCATGGCTAAAATAATAAAGAAACGCACTCAACACCAATATCAATCGTTAGCGGCTTTATACATTCTCAAAGTCGATGAAATAATTAAAATATTTTCTCTCCATCAAATATCGTCATGAAAAGGATTTAGCAATGGAACTTTATTGGATTGTTGCGCAAGAAGAATATGCCAACGCACAAGATATAGAATATTCCTATTCAGAATATACAGAAGAATTTAATAAAAGAGGCATCAAATTCCAGTTTTTAAAATTAGAAGACTGCCTTATCAAAGCAAATCATGCAGATGAATTTATTTTTTTATATCAAGGTATTCCACTGAATCCAGATCATTCTGCATATATTTTATCCAAAGCAGATCTAAACCCACAAGCAAGAGCCATCAGTCTCACATTAAGAAATTATTTTAGGATAAGTGGTACACACCTTCTTAACGAATGCATTTATGGCATAGAAAATCTTGAGTGGGATAAGATTGCACAAATGGCATTAGCACGTAAGCTAGGAGCTCCAGTGCTTCCATTCACGATGTGTGGCTATCATAAACAAACAGTACCTACAATCACATCTTTTGTTTCATCAGAATATAAATCTTTCATTTTCAAACCCGTTAGCTCAGGAATGGGATTTGGTGTCATTAAATCAGATGGATTACAACATGCAATGAGTATAGGAAATCTGATTTCAACTTCTTCTTCTGAATATTTTTTAATGCCTTTTGTAAAGGATGCACAGGATGTAAGATTTTTCTTCATATCAGGAAAACTCTGTTTTGTGAAATTTCGCACACCTCAAGGAGACGGTTATATTGGAAATGTTGCACGCGGCGGCAAAAATACGATTCTTACTGAAGCAGCTTTTATAACCGCATATGGCAAGAAAAAATTCTATCCTGAAATGCTCGGTATTTCTAAAAACATCGTAGAAAAAACAAAAAACAATATTCTTGCAGTGGACTGGCTGGTGAATCAAGAAGGATACTATTTCAACGAAATGTGCACAGCAGAAACAGGGCTGACAAAACTTCCTCAAGAGATACAACAAAATGTATTTGATCATTTAACGACACTTCTATGGAAATTCCATGGGCAAAAATAAAATAACTTTTTTCATCTATAGCACAGTTTTTCTTTCTGAATTTTCCTTTTTCTTTGTACTCCCTCTGCTTGGAAACTCTTCTCTCATAACTGCTGCCAATGTCGCTTTTTATCTCGCTGGATCAGTAATCCTTGAAAGCATTCTCATGGTAACCACAACGGGTTTATTAGAAAGATTTTCGCGTAAACTCTTAATGGCTACCGCCTTTATTTTAAGGAGTAGCGCTTTTGTGTGCATTATCCTATCGCTCACACCTTCTGCATGGTTGATCTTTTTTACCTTAATGGCTTTTTCGAAAGCAATTTCAAAGCCATTTTTGAGAGAAATTTTATCAGAACATCTGAATAAAAATGCTCTTAAGCGCGCATTAACTCTCTATTCTTTTTTTCAAAATGCTGCTGTCGTTATCGCCCCTCTTGTTGCAACAAGTGCTATAAAATACAACGCATCGACCTTCTTAATGGTTTTTTTTGCACTCATTGGTTTGTATCTTTGTGTTCTATCCATTCAAATTGTTTATCATTACCCACATAAAACATTATCTCTTGAAAAGAATAAAAAAATAAAGAATCCTTTTCTTTCTTCTTTAAAAACAATAATACATAATCGTTCTATTGCTTATTTGCTGGTCACGGCTTTGCTTTGTACATTCCTCATGGGAATTTTCATCACCACCACAACACTTCTCAGTAAATTTGACAGAAATCTCGCCCCTTATAGTGGAATTTTCTTTTCAATTGTTGGCATCAGTATTTGTATCTGGCAAGGAATAATCAATAAACATCTCAGCCTTTCTGATAAATCAACTTTCTACCTATTATGGCTTATGGGAAGTTTCGCTGCATTTTTCCTCATGGGTGGCGTCTTTACCGCTGTGACTGCGTTAATTGCCTACAGTGTCTATGAATCTGTCATGGTTCCAGAAATATACTATCAAGCAGGGAAAACAACTACATCCCTCTCTGCCAGTGTTCTTTTTAGTTATATTCTTGTTATTTCAAATATTGGCCAAGCTGCCGGCTCATGGACAAGTGGATGGATCATCAGCCATTTCAACAATCACATCGCTTTCACCTTTTGCATGATTGTTGGTATCTCCGCCTTTGCTTCTTGCCTTTGCCTCATGCAAACTAAAAAAAATAAGGAACTTCAATGTCACATATAATTTTTGCTACTGGGGGCACAACAAGGGTGCCCAAAACACTTCGCCATAAATGGCTCAATTATGAGTTTGTAACACACTCTGCGGCAAAGAAGCTCGAAACTGTCTTTAAAGATTGCTCTGTAAACGCCGTTGCAAATTGTCTCACAGCTGGAGGATTATGGGGGGGATTTTTATTTGCACATGAAATTTGTAGACTGCTCAAAGTAACATATTATCCATTTGCCTCTATGGTTGATCTTGAGACTTTGAGTTCAGCTATCGAAGAATTTTCTATCGATACCATCATATGCCTGCCAAGTTTTGCGGATAAACTTATTACAATATCTCGGAAGCAAAAATTAAAAACTCTAAAAAACCTATTCTATCTTGGAGAAGCCTTTCAAGCTGAATCTGTGTCGAAAATAAAAGACATAATCCTTGAATTAGATATTAAACCTCTTAGCTTTACCACCCAAGAAACTGGTCCAATAGGATTCCAGTGTTCCAAGATTGATGGTGACATTTATCATCTTTATGATCACATTCAAGTAAAGTCAAATCCTGAAAATGATGAATTAATTGTCTCTGTTTTTTATCCTGAAGATGCACCATTACTTGAACACGCCACAGGTGATGTTGTTCATATTGCATATGATCAATCATGCGATTGTGGCTATCATGGCCATACCTTACACCTGAAAGGAAGAACACCAACTTTTTATAATATTATGGGAACTTCAATTTCTGTACACGATTTTACAAATGTCTTAAATCTTCAAGGTTGCACTCTCTCGGCTACAGATATTCAACTCATTATAATCAATCAATTTGAGAACGGTGTTGGCGTTTTATTGTTTATTGATTCACGTTACGATATTGAGAGAAATGCCCTTTTATCATCCCTCTCATCCTCTTATCTGATAAAAGACATTATCAATAAATCACAATTTTTCCATGTTTGCTTTATGCAGAAATCTCAATTTATTCGCTCCTCAAGCTCTGAAAAAATAAAATCCTTTTTTCAAACGACTGAATATCCTATAGTGCTTGATGGTGATTTAGTAGAAATTAAATAAGATAAGATTATAAACTTCATCGATAAGTTCTTCATTATCACTGGAACCTTATACGTTTTTTTTCCTTGCTCTTAGCGCAATAAGCCTTTCCATAAAAGCATTTCGAATAAAATAAAACACGACCTTTAAAGTAATTTGCACAAAAGTATATTTAAGGTAGGGTAAGAAATCATCCGATTTGTAGCTCCTTATACAGAGGATAGGGATATGTGCCCTTGCGCATAGACATGTGATTAAGTTCAAGGAAAGGTAAAAGCGTAAAAGAAAGCAGCTCCTCTTTTAGTTTATTCGAACCTTTTAAGTACAAAAATTACAGAGCTTAAATTTTAGTTGAACAACCCTTATTGTAAGGGTTAGGCTGTTAGTTGTAAGGTATTATCTCAACTAAGAAGAGTTTTTAGATTTATTGTTTTAGAGAGAAGAAAGCATTCTCTCCCTGCCTCTGCCTACTACTGCTTCA